>JAPKYY010000518.1 GCA_026394095.1 Acidobacteriota bacterium
CCCTGCCCCTTGAGCGCAGCCAGACGCGGAATGTTGCGCAAGCCGTCGCCCGAGAAAGTTTCGCTATAGCGAACCCCTCCACCGAAGGTCACGATGATGACCTTGCGGGCAGACTCAGCTGGCTCTGCACCATGGGTTGCGATGCGACTGGCCACGCTGAGTCCTGCGGCCTGGAGGAATTGGCGTTTCGAAAGCATTAGTACTCGGTGATCTCTCCACCTTTGATCTTACGCCTCGATTTCGGGTCGAGCTTCCAGCCAGGCTTTGCGGCCTCGGGGATCAGGTCAAGGGGCGTATCGTAGCCGGCAAGGATATCGCCGCCCGGAGAATAATAGGGCCCGATATCACAAGCCATCGAACCTTTGCCTTCTTCAACGAAGGTGATCGAGGTGATGAGTTTGGCTGACTTGTAGCCGTACTTGGAGGGGTCCAGCAAGCGCAACGGGGCCCCGTTTTTATCGGGCAGCGGTTTGCCCGCGCGGTCCAGCACCATCAGCACATGCGGGTTCTTCATCTCATCGAGCGACATGTATTCGTACCACTTGTCGGCGCAATCCAGGCGAATGGCCCGCGCGGTTTTGCGCGGCTTGACGATGTCGAAGAGAGATTCGAAACGGAAGCCACCCCAGGTGGTGCGACCGCTCCAGCACTGTACGCATTTCATGCGAGAGTTCTGCTGAACTTGAGGTAGTGCGCGGAGTTGAGCGAGCTTGAGTGCTTGAGGCTTCTCGACCAGTCCCTTGATCTCAAGGCTCCATTTAGTGATGTCGATGGGTGGGACGGGGTTGTACCACATGGTGCGAAAGCCGACCTCGTCGGGGATGTCGGAGGGCATCAGGAGTTTGCGTGAAGTTTGGGCCTGGGCCGCAGCAAGGAGAATATCGCGGCGTGTCATGGTTGTTGCACCTTGAGTTTGAGATGTTTGGTGGCGGCCTGGCGTTTGTCGGCCTCGGCCTTTTCTGCCGCTGTCAGCTTCTCATGCAGAACGCGGTGAGCTTCAGCCTTGGTGGGCTGGTTCAGTCGGCTGTAGAGGCGAAAGAGCCGGTAATGTGGGATCGGATTCTTTGGGGCGAGTGTGCAGGATTTCTCGAGCTCTACTGCAGCCTGCGGGAGTTTGTTCTGTTTTTCGAGCAGCAATCCAAGCTCGAAATGGGTTTCGGGATTGGGTCTTAGCGCTAGTGAGCGGCGCAGCTCTGCTTCTTCGCCAGAAGCTTTGCCAAGCAGGAAATGGCCAAGCGCACTGGTGGGGTTTGCTTTCGAATAAGCGCGAAATGCGGCGATGACATCAGCCTCGCGAGGGCCGGCGTGTTCCAACGTACGGCCCAGGAACATAACCGGTTGTTCGACATCGGGGGCGAGACGGTTGGCGTCGAGAAAGGCCCCGACAGCGTCAGAAAAGCGCCTGGAGCCGTAGTATGCGACTCCAAGCGATAGAGCAGCCTGAGCGCTTTCGGGAAAGCGCGAGCGGGCGTGCTCCAGCACAACGATGGCTTCAGTGAAGTTCTGGGTTCTTAGCAGCACATTACCGAGATCGGTATAGTTGCTTTCTTTAGACGGCTCGGCCCGGATTGCCGCCTGTAATTCGGCGACAGCCCGGGCCGGGTCGGAAGAAAGTTGCGCTGCGAGGATCCAGATACTCAGGATATTCGCGGCAAGCATACTTGCAGTCTAGAACATCAGACGCAATGCGAACTGAACATTGCGAGCGGTTCCAGGCAGCGTGCCGGCGAGACGACCGTAGTTGCCGGCTCCTTGCGTGAGGCCAATGGTGCCGACAGCCGACTGCAGGGTTCTGCACAGCGGTTACGTCAAACCATTGGTCCGGAGTGCGACCGCCGGAAGGAGCCTGCATCGGATCCTTGCCAGCGACGGCGTCAGGACGGCAGTTGTTGAAGGAGGATACGCAATTCTGCGAACGGAAGGTGAAGGGCTGACCACTCGAGAGAGTGAGAATGCCGTTGGTCTGCCATCCGCCGATGAAGATGTCGGCAGCCTTGCTGATGTTGCCGCCGAGAGCTTTGCCACGACCGAAAGGCAGGTCGTAGTTAAAGCTGGTGGCAGAACGGTGTCGGATGTCCCAGGCGGCAGCACCGTACTCACAACCGAAGCCGCAGGCGATGTCGAAAAGACCTGCGCCGCTGGAACCCGAAAGAGTCGTCCCAGTGTTGGCGAAGGTGTGGCCCCAGGTGTAGGAGGAAACCATCGTCATGCCGTGGCTCATGCGCTTTTCAAACTTGGCGGTCATCGCGTTGTAGTTGGACACGCCAAAGGTCGATGTGAGCGAGAGGCCACCACGGAGGTAAGGATAGAGACGGCGTGAGTTCACGTCGGCATTCGGCACCGAGCTATTGATGGGAGTGTTGGGATCCCAGTTGATAAGCTGGCGAGTGCCGTTAGAACCGATGTAGCTGACTTCAAGAGCCGAGCCCCAGCCAAGATCCTGCTGAATGCTGAAATTCCACTTGGAAACCAGCGGATTGCGGAAGTTGGTTGAGACACCGCGGAAGCTGATGTTGGCTGGCAAATTGAAGGTGTTGAGCGGGAAACCATCCGAGAAGCGGCCGAGGAAGGGGTGACCCTGCTGGAAGGCGCTATCGAGGTTGAGATCCATGATCTGGTTGAAGGGAACACCGAGACCACGATTCGGGCTTCCACCCTGATTTTCTTCACCACCGTAGAAGAGGCCATAGCCGCCACGGAGCACGGTCTTCGTGAAGAGCTGGTAGGCAACGCCGATGCGTGGGCCAATGTTGGTTTTATCCCAGGGGATCAGGTATTTGCTGGCATTGCCGCGATCCACCTTGATGTTCGGGAATGCCTGAGCAAAGTTAGAAGGAAGCGGGTCGTTCTGATTCTTGCCGGCCGGGATCACTAGGGTTGCAGTTTCCGGAATGTAATTGGACTGGCGAGCAAACTTCTCCGAGATCGGCGAGAACAATTCGTAGCGGACACCGATGTTAAAGGTGAGCTTGCTGGTGGCCTTCCAGTCGTCCTGCCAGTAGAAAGCGTGAGCCACCTTTTGGGAAGACACGAAATTGGTGGTGGTCAAGCGCGAATTGCCCGGGTAGCCAAGCAGAAAGGCGGCCGAACCGTCGCCAGTCTGACCGGGCTGTTCAGGGATGCCGGTACGATTCTGCGGAAACGCGAAGTTGCCGCGGGAAGCAGGTACCTGGAAGAAAGGAAAGTCGATCGGGCGATACTCATAGCCAAACTTGATGTTGTGCTTGCCTTTGTTGATCGTCACGTTCTGGATGAAATCCCAAACGTTGTTGTACTCGCGAGTAGGCAGCCAGTTGGAGCCACCAAAGGATGAATAACCACCCATATCGAGCTGCGGCAGGCCGCCATTGCGGGCAGCAGCCGTGGTTGGATTGATGCCACGAATTCCGAAGGCAGCGTACTGGTCGACGCTCGAGTTGGCCTGAAAGCGCTGCGTGGAGAGGCGTGTAAAGGCAAGACGGGTTTCCGTGAGGAAGGTGGGCGTCCATACACGAGTCCAGGAGGCCATCGCATTGCGGCCGAGGTTCTGTTCTTCGGCACCGTTGAAGCCGGCGGCATCGAGTGCGCCCGGTAGCGGGGAAGCAATCGTCTTGTTTTCGTTCGACCAGCTCACGCTGCCAAAGAGCGAGTCTTTGTCAGAGAGGCGGTGGTCCAAGCGAACGTCGAACTGATCGTTATTCTGCGAAGCGGGTGCGGTGGGCAAATAATTCGCAGCAGCCAAGCGGTCGCCCAGATTCTGATTGGGCGAGGGGAAGAGGTCCATCAACTTCTTGGCAGCAGGATCGAAGCGTGCTGCGGGGATCTGGTTGCCAGGAAAGAGGTCGCGCACCACGTTGCCGTTGGGGGCAAGGCGCTGGGTGTTCATGTCATAGATGCCACCCTGGGGGATGCCGCGGCCGAGCGCGTCTGTTCCGAGGTTGACTCCATTGAGAAGGCTGGAGTAATCACCATTACGGAAGGCCGCTTTGGGGATCGTGATGGGGTTGGTGATGCCACCCAAGCCCGGAACGACGCCGGAGAGCGAACGTACACGAGTGCCTTGCCAGTCGGCAAACCAGAAGGTGCGGTTCTTGATGGCTGGGCCACCGAGAGCTGCGCCGTATTGGTTCTGACGAACGTAAGGACGCTTTGCGCCGGCGCGATTGCGTTCCCAGCTATTGGCGTTGAGCCGGTCGTTCTGGAGGAACTCAAATACTGCGCCATGGATTTCGTTGGTACCAGACTTGATGGTGACGTTAACGACGCCACCTGCACCACGGCCGTACTCCGCAGAGTATCCGTTGGTGACGACCTTCATTTCGCCGATGGCTTCCACTGAGGGGCCAATGACGTAGGCAGTCTGATTGATGAAGTCGATGACGTTGACGTTATTGTCTACGCCATTGAGGAGGAAGTTGTTCTGGCCGTTGGAGCGGACACCGTTGGCAGAAAAACCGCCGCCGGCTGAGTCGCGCGCACCCTGCTCTGCCGGCACGACGCCAGGCGCTAGAGGCGCGAGAAACGTGAACTTGCGCTGGCCGCCAAGGGGCAGTTCGCTCACCTGCTTGGCCTGCATGGTGTTGCCAAGAGCGGTGTTTTCGGTTTGCAGCAACGGAGCTGCAGAGGTGACTTCAATCGACTGCGACATTTCGCCGACAGTCAAAGTGATATTGACACCGACGCGATCGCCGCCGGTGAGAGGAACGTTCTTTTGTACTGCTTTACGGAAGCCGGCGGCCTGCACTTCGATTGTGTAGACGCCTGCCTTCAAGAGGGGACGGATGTAGGTGCCGCTAGCGTCGGACTCAGCCTTAAAGCTGACACCAGTGGACTGCTCAGAAATTGTGATTTTTGCCCCGGCAATCACGGCACCGGTTCCATCAGTGATGGTTCCTGTAATTGCTCCAAGGTCGCGCTGCGCAAGCAGGGACCCAGCAAACAAGAAGGCTGAAACGAACAACAGGGTAAAGCGTTTCGTCATAATACTTCCTCACGTTACGAAGACTTCAGCCAGGCCAAGCGACCTAGCATTGGATTCTGCTATATATTTCATGTGGCGCATGTCAAGTCAAGCTAAATTCCGCTTTATTACAGTTTCTTTAATCTGCGCCTTTGCATCTGGTTTTGCCTTGATTCCTCAGTTTGAAGACAAGAGCGAGGCCTGGGGCCTGGCTCGAAATATCGTTTACGGTGACTCAAAATCTACCCACTACCTGATCGAGACGACTGGGACTGGCTTGGCGATTCTGGACTTTGACGGCGATCACAAGAATGATTTGTTGATCCTGAACGGCGCACGGATTGGGGAGAAACAAGAGTATCCGCCGCTGTTATATAAAAATTTAGGCGGCGACAAGTTTGAAGAGGCGGGTGCGAAGTCGGGCCTCGCGGGTGGTGGTTGGTCACAGGCTGCCTGCTCTGGAGATATCGACAATGACGGCGATGTCG
>JAPKYY010000100.1 GCA_026394095.1 Acidobacteriota bacterium
GTGGCTTCGTCGATCACCAGAACGCGCTTCTGCCAGGCACCCACAAAGAGAGTGCCAAGCTTGCCGGTTTGAGCCGGGGCCAACCCAGCCGCGGCTACTGTTGAAAGAAATGTACGGCGCTGCATTTTATGGGAACACCAAATCGATATTGCGCCAGTCTTTGGTGGCAGCAGCGCACTTGCTTGTCCACTCGGGGTAGTTGTTGAGATGGTCGGGCACCTGCGCCGGCCAGTAACAACTGATATAGCAATCGTAGAGATCGCGCTCAACAGGCTGGCAAAGACCGGCCGTACCACCGGTGGAATCCACCTCCCAACCCGGCGAGAACACAATCGAACAGCCCATCGGATAATGCGGACGTTGTGCTGCGTTGTTTTGCTGAAGAGCGACAAAATCGCCTTCTGTTGTTGAAAGCAGGTCGTCTATACGACGAGCTTTCTTATTGACGGCTCTTAGGTGCCTCATGATGCTTTCCTCTGATCAAAATGATTCAAGAAGCTTGGGTTATGCGTTGCGATCTCACCATAAATCTTAAGGCAAAGATCTGTCCAACCGCGGATCCAGTCGCAGTAATGCAGGTTGGCGTGCCCTGTGTCTCCATAGCGCACAAAAGCTTCGTGGTAACAGCCACCCGCGCACACCGGACGCGCCCAGCAAGACTCACAATCGTACTTGGCATTGACGTGTCCGCGTTTCAGAAAGTCCTGTTGTTTGCTTGAGTCCATGCCTTCTGATACATGGCCCAGCTTATGTTCATCGCTATCGACAAATCGGTGGCAGGGCGAGATGTCCCCGGATGGGCCAACGCCCAACAGGCCCAGGCCCGCGCCACAGGGATGCGATTTTGAAATCCCCTGATGCAACTCACTTAAGGTATCGCTGACGTTCGAGAAGCCATGATGCTCCCCGCGCAGCGCAAATTCCAGATACTCGTAGGCCAGCTTTTCAAACTGCCCCAGTACATCGTCGAGACCCTTCTCGTCGATTGCATACAGCCGGGTAGGCGAGGTGGTGACCGGAGCAAACCCGACTTCGTGAAAACCAATTTCGTACCGGAGATGTTGAAAGATCTTCGCGACATCTCTAACGCCGTTGGTAAGGGTGACGCGAGCTGCAATCGGCCGTGTCGTATGCTGCTTGAGCAGCTCCTTCACCTTCGGCACAATGATGTCGTAGCTGCCTTTGCCATTAGCAAAGACCCGCAACTGATCGTTCATTTCCTTTGGGCCATCCATCGACACGGTGACACCAATTGCATTGGCGCTGAGGTATTCGATGATGTCTGGACGCAGGAGAGTCGCGTTGGTCGTGAGCGAGTAATCGATCGTCACGCCCTTGGCCTTGGCTTCTGCTTGCGAATAGTCGACAATTTGCTTCAGCAGCGGGAAGTTCATCAACGTTTCGCCGCCAAAGAACGTGATGTGCACCGAATTGCGCCCAGCGGATTCTTTAAACAGAAAGTCGACGCTCTGCTTGGCCGTTTCAAGTTCCATGAACTTGGCCTTGCCCTCGGGCGTAGCTACCTTGTCTTCACCAAACTCGTAGCAATACTGGCAGCTAAGATTGCACTGGTTGGTCAGATTGATTACCAGCGTCTGCAAAGGGAACTTCGCAGGAGCCTCATCGATCGGTTCTTTCCAGCCACCTTCGGGGCCCAGTGCTCGCGCACCTACAAGCTCCTCGATGCAATCCCGCGCATCCTCCACCGTCGCACCGCTGGCAACCAGCGCATCGAGCAATTCTTTAGCCTCGCGTGGTTGCTCTTTGGCAATTGCCAAAGCCTTCTGCGAAAGCTCGTCAACGGCAAAAATCCCGCCGCTGGGCACCAGATAAAGGAAGGGGTTTCCGCCCGCCTCAAACTGGTGAAACTCTGATACTTGCAACTGCATTACTGCGCTACCTCTGGCTGATCCCACCGCATGTATTGCGGCACGGTCACAAGCAAATAACACTTTGCCGTAAGCGGTTTGCCATCTTTTTGAGCCGCGGCATCGGCACCTTTATATGTAGCCACTGCCCAGACATCACCGTAGTTGTTGCGGTTGAATTTCCGTTTCGGGTTGGGCCCTTCTACGCTCGGAGTAAACAAGCCGGTTTTGGAGTCGAGCGTTCCGACAAATTGCACATCGTCATCGCCGTAGACCGCGAAGAATTCTTCCATCGACCATTCCGCCTTCACCGGCCCCAGCTTGATGTCGTCAACCGTATTCGGCTTACCGTCGATGCCTCGGTTGTAGCCAATAGCTTCAAACTGCACGTAGCCTTTGGTAAAGACACCACTGCCACCACCCAGGCGCCCCAGCGCCGTATCGGTAGAGGTTTTGATGTAGTCCACCGTGTCGTAGACAGCAATCGCTGCAGGGGCCACTGCCCGCTTCACAGCAATATCGCGCAAGCCAAGCGCAGTCTTGGCTGCCACTTCAACTTCAATCTCAATCATCGTGCGCGTTTGATTCACAATCCGCTTCACTGTGACACCAGCACCGAGGTCAAGATCGGCGGCTGTAAGGCCTGCGGCGAATTGATCGCCGAAGATCTTCAAGCTGGAGCTCGAACCCATACGCAACGAAGTGGCCGAGGTAGTGAGAATGAGAGGGCGTTCCTCCGCCCGCGTAAGCTTCACATCCAAACCCGTCTCGTCGTAAGCACCCCAGAACCATCGGCCTTCAATCTGACTCTGATCCCGGGACACCAACATCACCTCACGCAAGGCATTGTCTTTGACGCCGCTACGGCCACGCCATGAATAACCGGCATATAGAACACTCTTGCCTTCACGAGTCACCGTCTGGCCCGTCTCGATGCTGGTCATCGATGACCGCGTCACCCATTCATTCGGAGTGGCACCAGGTTCAATCGTCACTTCACCAACAAAACCGCCCTTGCCAGGTTGCTTGGCACTCAGCAACCAACGGCCAGCGAGCTTTGCCTGTCGGCGCGAAGCAGTCCATTCGGCCCACTCTTTGGTATCAATC
>JAPKYY010000306.1 GCA_026394095.1 Acidobacteriota bacterium
CTGGAGCAAGATTTGGAAGAGTTGCAGAAGATCGTGACTCAGTTGGAGAAGGAAACGATGGGGCTGGAGGAATCGATCACCCTTTTTGAAAAGGGTGTGGCGTTGAGTGAATCGGCCAAGAAACGGCTGGATGAGGCGGAGACGCGCGTGGAGATTCTGTCCAAGCGCGGCAGCAAAATCGAGCCGGAGCCCTTTGGCCGATGACATTGAAGGAGTATTTGAAGGAGCGAATCGAGATCGTCGATTACGCGCTCGATAAGTGGGTACCGGCAGAGACGGTGGAACCCGAGACGATACACAGGGCGATGCGCTACAGCCTCTTTGCCGGCGGCAAGCGCATTCGTCCGATCCTGTGCATGGCAGCGGGGGATGTGATTCATCCCGATGCACCTTCGATTGCCGATGCAGCCGGGACGCTGGAGATGATTCACACTTATTCGTTGATTCACGACGATTTGCCTGCGCTTGATAATGACGATTTGCGCCGCGGGCTGCCGACCAATCACAAGGTGTTTGGCGAGGCGATGGCAATTCTGGCTGGAGACGCTTTGCTGACGTTAGCCTTTCAGGTATTGGGTTCGCTCAGTGAAGTGGGTGCCGAGAGGCGGAGCCGGCTGGTGCTCGAGCTGGCTTCGGCCAGTGGCACTGTACGCGGAATGATTGGCGGGCAGGTACATGACATCGAAGGCGAGGGCAAGAAGCCGGATGCGGTATTGCTCGAGAAGATTCATCGCGCCAAGACTGGGGCGCTTTTAAGGGCTTCGGTGAGGATGGGTGCGATCTACGCGGGTGCCAGTGCGGAAGAATTGCAGGCGTTGAGCGAGTATGGTGAACATGCTGGCCTCGCCTTTCAGATTGTAGATGACATCCTGGATATCGAAGCTTCGAGTGAATCGCTTGGCAAGACAGCAGGCAAGGATTTGCAGCAGCAGAAGATTACCTTCCCGGCCGTGTATGGGCTAGCTGAATCCAAACGCATGGCAGAGGAGGAGCGGCAGAAAGCGCATGCAGCCCTGGCACGATTTGGAGACCGGGCAGTGCGGCTGAACGAGATCGCCGATTTGATTGTGGACCGGAAGTCTTGAAGAGCCGCCTCGACCAATTGTTGGTAGAGCGTCAACTGGTGGACTCACGGGAGAAAGCGAAGGCGCTGATTCTGGCGGGTCAAGTGATGGTGAACGGGCAGAAGGTGGATAAGGCGGGGGCTCAGGTGCCGGTGAGCGCAGAGCTGGCTTTGCTCGGGCAGCTGCGGTATGTCAGCCGTGGAGGCTTGAAGCTGGAAGCGGCACTCGAGCAATTTGGAATTGATGTCACGGGCAAGATCTGTATTGATATCGGGACCTCGACTGGTGGATTTACGGATTGCCTGTTGCAGCATGGGGCGGTGCGTGTGCACTGTGTCGATGTTGGGGCCACACAGATTGCCTGGCGGCTAAAGACTGACCCGAGGGTGGTTCTGCATGAGCATGAGAATGCGCGGCTAATTGAACCAGGGACGATTGGTGAGGCGGCGCAGTTGCTGGTGTGTGATGTGAGTTTCATCAGTGTGACGTTGCTGCTGGATCGCTTCCCTGCCCTGCTTGGGGCGGATGGCGAGATGGTGATTTTGATCAAGCCGCAGTTTGAGGTGGGCCGGGCGGATGTGGGTA
>JAPKYY010000989.1 GCA_026394095.1 Acidobacteriota bacterium
GACGCGACGATTGTCTTAGAGGAACTCTTCCTGTGAGCCAGAGATGACGGCGACGACTCCGATGCAGAGAGGGGAGTCGGCAGCTCTTGAGAAGAAAGAGACTTTTTGTGGCTGGCCGTCTTCGAGTACTTCGAAGTCGTCTGCGTTGAGATTTGTGATCCAACGACCGGTGGCGTCCCGAACGGTGAATGGAACGTTTACCAGATTTACTTCCACCTTGATGGGTGGTGGGTCTTGCGCGAAGGCTAGCGGAGTGAGAAGGAAATGTCGGCGCAGCATGTATTCATCTCTTACGAATGAATGTTGCCGGCGTTCCCGCTAGGCGAGAATATCTTTCACTACGTTGCCATGGACATCGGTGAGACGGAAGTCGCGGCCAGCGTAGCGATAGGTGAGCTTGAGGTGATCCATGCCGAGGAGGTGAAGGATCGTGGCGTGCAGGTCGTGGAAGTGAACCTTGTTTTCGACTGAGTAGTAGCCGTAATCGTCGGTTGCACCATAGGAGAGGCCTGGTTTGACGCCGCCGCCGGCCATCCAGACGGTGAAGGCTTCAGGGTTGTGGTCGCGACCATCGGAGCCTTCGGCGGTTGGGGTGCGGCCGAATTCACCGGCCCAAAGAACGAGGGTGTCTTTGAGCAAGCCGCGGGCTTTGAGATCTTTGAGCAGGCCCGCGATGGGTTTATCCACCTCGGCAGCGTTCTGGGAATGGTCCCTCTTGAGGTTCTCGTGCTGGTCCCACTTGTAGGTGTGGCTGACCTGGACGAAGCGGACGCCTTTTTCAGAGAAGCGGCGAGCCATGAGGCACTGGCGGCCAAAGTCTTCGGTGATGGGGTTGTCGAGGCCGTAGAGCTTTTGCGTGGCTTCGGATTCTTTGCTGAGGTCCTGGAGATCCGGGGCCTCGGACTGCATGCGGAAGGCGAGTTCAAAGCTTTCGATGCGGCCTTCGAGGGCGCGGTCGTGGCCGGTGGTTTCCAGTTGCTTGCGGTTGAGCGTCTGGCTATAGTCGATCTCCATGCGCTGGATTTCGCGGGGAGTTTCTTTGTTTGAGATGAAGGGGATGCGCGCGTCTTTGGAGGCGATGCCGACAGAGCCGATGGCGGTACCGGCATAGGGTGCAGGCAGGAATGCAGAGCCGAAGTTGTTTGCTCCGCCGTGAGACTGCGTTGGGCAGATGGTGAGGTAGCCGGGCATCGAGGCGTTTTCAGTGCCGAGGCCATAGGTGACCCACGAGCCCATGCTGGGGCGGATGAAGGTGTCTGAGCCGGTGTGGAGTTCGAGTAGAGCTCCGCCGTGGCGGGAGTTGGAGCCGTACATGGATTTGATGAAACACATGTCGTCGACGCACTTGGCGGTTTCAGGAAAGAGATCGCTGACCCAAGCTCCGCTTTGGCCGTATTGCTTGAAGGCCCAGGGAGACTGGAGGAGGTTGAAGGTTTCTCCCGAGACAACTTTCGGGCGTGCAAAGGGCAGAGGTTTGCCGTGATCGCGCTTCAGGAGGGGCTTGTAATCGAAGGTGTCGACTTGTGACGGGCCGCCGTGCATGAACAGGAAGATGACACGCTTGGCCCGGGCAGGGAAGTGCGGCTGCTTGACGGCCAGAGGATCCGTCGCTGAAGCGGCAGCAGCTTCCTGGGCAAGCATGCTGGCGAGGGCGAGGCTGCCGAAACCTGTGCTAGATGCGCGGAGTAATTCGCGCCGGGAAAGTGTCTGGTTGAGGTAGGAATTCCAGTGTCTGTTCATGGTGTTAGTTCATGTAGATGAATTCGTTTGAGGCCAGCAGAGATTTGCAAAAGCTCTGCCATGCCTTTAATTCATCGCCTTTCCATTCGCGTTGCATCCTGGCGACAAAGGTGAGCGCCTGATCAATTTCCTGATTTGTTGCGGGCCTTGTGAGAGCCCTCTCATAAGCGGTCTTCACCCGGCCGGCGGCATCGAGGCTTGGGTCGGCCAGAAGCTTCTCAGCTAGCTTGCGGCTGTGGTTGAGGATCACGGAGCTGTTCATCATGAAGAGCGCCTGGGGGGCGACCACGGTTGAGTCGCGGTCTCCATTGGACATTGTGGGGTCTGGAAGGTCGAAGGCTGAGAAGACATCGTACATGGAGCTGCGCAGGACTGGCACGTAGACCGAACGAATCGTTCTATCGTAATCGACCGTGCTGCCCTTGGCCGTGTTGGCAACGTACTGGCGGTCTTTGTAGGTGAGGAGGCTGCCACCCATGGTGAACTCGAGGGCGCCGGAAGTGCTCATGACGGCGTCGCGAATTGCTTCAGCTTCGAGGCGGCGTCGCGGCATGCGCCAGAGCAGGATGTTTTCAGGATCGAGTTCTTCGCCACGCGGGTTCAAGTCGCTGCTCATCTGGTAGGTGTTTGAGAGCAGGATCATGCGGTGCATGGCTTTCATCGACCAGCCTT
>JAPKYY010000507.1 GCA_026394095.1 Acidobacteriota bacterium
CGGAGTTGGAGTTGGCGCGGCAACCGTTGTGGCCCAACTCTTGCGTAAAGAGCTGTATGGGATAAGTGCACTTGACCCGCTGGCTTATGCCGGGGCCATCGTAATCTTTGCAGCGACAGCCGCACTCGCATCGATGCCTCCTGCGCGCAAGGCACTGTCTGTCGCGCCAACTGAAGCATTGCGGAGCGAATGAGTATGTGGCATCCTTCGAAGACCAATGATGACGCGTCGAGCAGTTCTCGCAAGCTTGGGAATCGGTGGATTGTCAGCAGCCAAACGGCGTCCTAACGTTCTCTTTATTGCTATAGATGACTTGCGGCCGGAGTTTGGCATCTATGGTGCATCGCATGTTCATAGCCCCAACATGGACGCACTTGGGCGCAGCGGGATGGTCTTCAATCGCGCTTATTGCCAGATGGCGGTATGCAATCCGTCGCGAGCCAGCCTGCTTACTGGATTGCGCCCCGATACGTTGAAGGTCTGGGATCTGAAAACACCGTTTCGTCAGACAACGCCGAATGCCGTCACGCTACCCCAACGCTTTCGCGAGAATGGGTATCGCACCGCAGAGATCGGGAAGATTTTTCACAATAGCTTTCCTGACCCAGCCTCCTATAGCGAGCCGGATCTGCACATCGATGGCTTTCCTTTCGACCCCGATGCGGTGTATCGCAGCGAAGCCGAAGTGGCTGCGCTCGAGCGTCGCAAGAAGGAGATCACTGCCCGCGGCCAACAGGGGCGGCACATCGATCGATATGGCCAGTGGTATCTGAAGAACTCGGCGACAGAAGCTCCCGATGTCCCCGATAACGCTTACTACGATGGCGCTCAAACTGATGTTGCTGTGGCGAAGCTGAAGGACTACGGCAGCAAGCAGGAGCCATTTTTCTTTGGTGTGGGTTATTACAGGCCGCATCTTCCTTTTAATGCGCCAAAGAAGTATTGGGACCTTTACGACCCGAAGAAACTCCCGCTGGCAGCCAATCCTTTTTTGCCCAAGGGTGCGCCGTTGATGGCGGGCAACATGAATCGGGAGTTGCGTGGGTATCAGGATTTTCTCAAAGGCCCGAAGCCTCATGAAGCCAGTCTGAGCGAGGCCGAGGCGCGGCACTTGAGGCATGGCTATTACGCTTCGGTCAGCTACACCGATGCACAGGTTGGCCGGCTTCTGCGTGCGCTGGATGAAAACGGATTGCGCGAAAACACGATTGTTGTGTTGTGGGGCGACCACGGCTGGAAGCTTGGCGAACACAACGGTTGGGGCAAGATGACCAACTATGAAGTGGACGCGCGAGTGCCGCTGATTGTGCGGGCGCCTGGTTTTCGCAGCGGGAAGTGCGAGGGCATGGTTGAGTTTGTCGATGTCTATCCAACGCTCTGCGAACTCGCCGGCATTGCACGAGGGCCTGAACTGGAAGGCCGCAGCTTTTTGCCGCTTCTTCAGAACCCGAAAGGGAAGGGCAAGGCGGCGGTTTTTCATCAGTTCTTGCGCGAGGGGATTTGGGTTGCTCCGGACGGGGTTGAGTATATGGGCTATGCAATCCGGACGGAACGTCATCGTTATGTGGAATGGCGGAGATGGCCGGATCAGACACTGGCTGCGCGAGAACTTTACGACCTTACGAAGGACCCGGAAGAAAACGTGAACCGTATCGATGAGGCGAGGAACGAAGGGCTGGTTCGGGAGCTATCGGAGAGACTCAAAAGAGGATGGCGCGGATGATGGAGTGGTTGCCTCGGCCTTGAGCCTGTGAAATGATTTGGTTCATGAAATTTGTTTTGGCGTCAATTGGGATCGTGTCTGTGCTGATGGCGCAAGGAGGCCGTCCGCAGATGCCGGAAGGCTTGCGGCAGGCAGTGCAACTGGATCTTGCCGGTGATTACGCAGGCGCTCGCAGCCTCATCCAGCGCGAGATTGATGCTGCGGCGACACCGCTGCTCAAGGCGAACGCTCAGCGCATTATGGCGATGTCTTATGCCTTCGAGCGCAACTGCGCCAAGACCGTCGAATATGAATCGCAGGTGATTGCGTACTTGGCAACGCGCGAAAAGGAAGAGCCGAAAAACGCCTTCTACCAGCAGGGGGAGATGGCCAACGAAGCTGCCCGTGTCTGCATTGATGCGGGAGACATCAACACTGCCGAGAAATGGTACGCCAGGGGAACGGAACTCGGCTTGAAAGAGCCGGAGATCTCTGCGGATCGCAAGGCTCTTTGGGAGTTTCGACTGGAAAATGCCAAGGCTCGCATTGCCGCGCGAAGGGGAAAGAAAGACCTTGCTGAAAAGCATGTTGCGCTTGCCAAAGCGGCCCTCGAAAAGATGACTGAGTTGCGCAAGCAGCAGGACCCCTTCATGCCCTACCTTACAGGCTACGTGGCGCTCTACCTCGGCGATGCGGCCAAGGCACTGGCCGACTTTGAGAAGGCAAACCAGAATGATGCCTTCATCCTGTGCCTCAAGGCAGAAGCACTCGAGAAACTGGGTCGTAAAGAAGAAGCGATGGAACTCTACAAGAAAGCTGGAGCCAACCGCGGCCATAACCCGCCGGCTGCATATGCAGTGCCGCTGGCGAGGAAAAAACTGGGATGACCAGAAGAACTTTTTCACTGATGCTGGCCGCCCCTGGCAAAGAATGGCGTAGCGCTTTCGATGGTAAATCGTTTGCGGGATGGAGAGACCCATCGAAGCTGGATCC
>JAPKYY010000510.1 GCA_026394095.1 Acidobacteriota bacterium
ATCCCGGCCGGCACCGGTCTCGAATACTACCGTCGTTCGAAGATCGCTGGCGAGGATGTAGTCGACACAGTCGAACAGGAACCGGAGAACATCATGGATTCGTTGTCAGCCTATGACGACGACGCCAAGAGCCTCTTCGCCGGTGGCCTCGACGACGACGATCCAATCGGTATGGGCGACGTAGAGTAACCCAACCAGAAACCAAAACGAAGGGCCCCTGTCATCCTCAAGATGCCGGGGCCCTTTCGTATGTAAAATAGCTTCTACAAGGAAGACCATATGTGCGACCAGAATCATTTTGATGAAGACCGTAAAGAATTCGAATCCCTAGACCTCGTCACCCGCAAGCAGTTCGGCGTAATGCTCAGTGCGGGCATGTCCATGATCCTGCCCCAGGTGGCCAACGCCGCTGCCGTGGTGGAATCAGAAGTCACGATCACCACCCCGGACGGTACAGCAGACTGCTACTTCGTCCATCCAGCAACCGGCACGGCACCAGCTGTTCTGATCTGGCCAGATATCTTCGGCCTGCGTCCCTCCTTCCGGCAGATGGGCAAGCGGCTCGCCGAATCCGGCTACTCGGTGCTTGTAGTGAATCCCTTCTACCGCACCAAGAAAGCGCCCACCGCCGATGCAGGCTCCGCCACTCCCATCCAGCAAGTGATGCCTCTGGCGCAGACCCTCAATGAGACAACGCACATGACCGACGCCAAGGCCTTCATCGGCTGGCTCGACAAGCAGGCTTCAGTTGCCAAGAACCGCAAGATCGGCACTCAAGGCTACTGCATGGGCGGCCCGATAGCCTTCCGCACCTCAGCTGCGGTTCCCGACCGCGTAGGTGCAGTCGCCAGCTTCCACGGCGGTGGCCTGGTTCGAGACAACCCAAGCAGCCCGCATCTGCAAGCCTCAAAGACCAAGGCCCACTTTCTGGTTGCCATCGCCGCCAACGACGATGCCCGGTCACCGAACGACAAGACGGTGCTGAAAGAGACATTCGAGCAGGCAAAGCTCCCGGCAGAGATTGAGGTCTACACCGGCGCAGCCCACGGCTGGTGCCCACCTGATTCTGGAGTTTACAACGAGCCACAAGCCGAAAAAGCCTGGGCCCGGTTGCTTGCCCTTTATGGCAAAGCATTAACTTAGCCTGATATGCTTCGGGCCATCGAAGCTGCCTTTTTGTTCCGATCCATTGCGGTGAACGGCTTACTCCAATTCGCCGGAGGAGCACTTACGAGAGGTACTCTGCTGTTAAAGTCACGCTGATTTGGCGGTCTTTATGCCGATCTGGCGCTTCTATATTTGAATCGAGGATGAGCATGAAGATCTATGCGCCCAAAGGTGTCGACGTATTTGAGCGGCATGAGTTAGATCCTGCGGTGCTATCGCAGGAAAAGGCTGAAATCGATTTGCAGCGTGAAGCTCGCGGCATTCCTAAAACCGGGCCAACTGTCGGCATGGCAATCTCTGGTGGCGGAATCCGCAGTGCCACCTTCGGCCTGGGTGTCATGGAGGCCCTCCGGGACCAAGGGGTTCTCAGGCAACTCGACTACCTCTCAACGGTTTCCGGCGGCGGTTACATCGGCAGTTGGCTCACCTCCAATTGCCTCAGAAACGGTGGCTGGGCCTGGACTGCAAAAGGTCAGTTCTGGGAAACCTCGGTCCGTCACCTGCGGCGTTACTCCAATTATCTTTCACCCCAGCTGGGTTTCTTCAGCGCTGATGCCTGGTCGATCGCCACCATCTGGATTCGAAACACGATGCTGATCCAGATCACGATCTTTCTGGCCCTGCTATCGCTCTTTGTCGTGCCACAGATAGGAGTGGATTTGTTCGTCAAGTGGCCCGGAGAGGGAGCACTTCGTGTTGCCACGTTCTTGCTCTTCGGCTTAGGTGTCGTCGGTGCCGCCGGGAACCTGCTCGATCTGCATCGGCCTGAATCCTGGGTGCTAAAGAGTGAGAATTGGAACGCGTCAGCTTTGATCGGCGGCCTGCCTCTTGGAGTCGCAATCTATGGCTATGCCACTTGGCCGAGAGTCTGGTGGATGGATATATGCATTTCCGCCGCGCTGCTCTCGGGCCTCTTCCTCCTGCTTCCGGTTGCTGTCAAGCTCTACGCTCTGGGCCAGAGATTCAACGGAGTCCAGGAAGACAAGCGAGCAGATCGAATCCGCTATGGACAGGGCCTTACGCAGATCCTCCTGGTAGTGCCTATGCTGGTTGCCGCATACCTTATAGCCTCGGTGATGTCTTTCCAGGCTTATTGGACTTTTTCCGGCGATGGCTATTCAGCCATCATCGCTGAGGCGCTGGGGCATTGGTGGCTGCCCTTCAGTTTTGCGGTCTTTACCTTCCTGATGCTCTCGTTGTGCCTCCTGAAGAAGGGCACAGGTTGGAAGGGTGCATGGGCTTTGGGAATGAGCGTTGTCGGTGCCTCTAGTGTTCTCTATCTGCTTCTGTGCGCAATCATCTACGTCGCCCGCTTCCTGTATTCGAGGCTGGCTCAAGGCGAAGCAGACTGGCATTGCCAGATCCTATTGCCTGCGTTGATTCTATTTGCCTTCTCAGTCGGGGTTGTCATCATGATCGGCATGACCGGAAACGCAAGCTCTGAAGGGGCTAGAGAGTGGTGGAGCAGAATGGGTGCGTGGCTGTCCATTTACGCCCTCGCATGGACCGCCCTCGCAGCCTTTTCGATATATGCGCCCTGGGCAGTTGTGTCCCTTGGGGCCGTCTCTAGCTGGACTGGCTTCAGCGGCTTCCTCACCACTACGCTTGCTGGTTTGTGGGCTGGAGGATCCAGTTCCACAGGTGGAGAGAAGCGGAAAAACAAGGTGATGGAGTTCATTGCTCAACTTGCACCCTTTGCCTTTATCATTGGCTTGCTCGGCGGCACTACGACCATACTCTATTTCCTGGAGTCTCAATTTGTTGCCGAAGCCGACCTCAACTATTGGCAAACGCTACATGCAATCGCCGGCGTAAGGATTGGAGCGTTTCATCTCTTACCGGCCTTGCTGCTGGCCAGCCTGATCCTTGCAGCCGGCTTTGCATCCCGTGTGGACCTGAACGAGTTCAGTCTCAATGCCTTCTACCGAAGCCGGCTTGCGAGGTGCTATCTCGGTGCATCGCGTCTGGATGCCGGGGAATCGAGTGCGGCAGATGCAGCCGGCACAACCCGCAAGCCTCACCCTTTTACCGGCTTTGACGATCTCGACGATATCAGCCTCAAGCAACTGACCTTCCAGAAGGGTTATAAGGGGCCGCTGCATATCGTGAACTGCGCCTTGAATCTCGGCGGGGCAGGGGACTTGGCAATTCAATCCAGGCAGGCCGCAAACTTCCAGTTTTCC
>JAPKYY010001055.1 GCA_026394095.1 Acidobacteriota bacterium
CTGACACCACAACCAGGTCTCTACGTACGTTGCCTATTCATTCTTTTTGCGAGCCAGCGCAGCGCCAGCGACAAGAGAGATCCACGAAGAAAACACCTCCACGAAATGGGCAAAGGACTCGGCTTCTTCTCCTTGACCAAAAATGAAAGCGAATCGCTTATAGATGGACTCAATCGTCGTCCAGAATGGCTGCTCGCTATGACGCCAGAGATCCACGGGCAGCGTGCCAAGCAGGTAAGAACAGGTAAACAGTGCAACGGCGAGTCCTCCAAGGAAGCGGTGGCGCTTGCCAAGTGCGCCAAGGGAGACCCCGTGCCCAATCAGAAGACCAGCCGGCAGGCTCATCAGGCACGGATCGATTGGGGTCAGAACATAGAAGGCCGAATAGACTGCCACTGCGAGAAATGAGGCAACCAGGCCGAAGACCGCAGCACGCGCATTGAGACGGAGCTGATTGTAGAGGATGATGAAGAGTGACATTAACTACTCGTGTGGTGGATTGTGGCTGCGACGAAGGCTTGGAGTTAGCGATCCTCGATGACTTGCCAGGCCGGGCAGAGATGCGGGCGTGCATGAAGTGCGGAGCATTGGGTCTGGCAGAAGCCATTGTGGCAGAACCTCAACCCTATGATGTGCAGTTTATTGGATATGAGCCCGTTGCGCTGAGCGAAGCCGTTGCCGCCTGGGTCGGGGCCTGGCCCCGATTGACTTCTCTCGATGGCGAGCGCGTCTTGGTAGGGAGCAGTCAAAGGGTCGCGGATCGCGCCGGATTGCAGGCCATGATAGGCGCGCAGCAGCGAGGCTGGACCCGCGCACGCCTATTGGAACTGGGTGTACCCGAAGCGCCGCCTCCAGAAGACCTGCCTTCCGTCTTGAGTGGCTTTTCCGAAATCTGGCATGGGCTGAGCCTGAACGATGCAACGCCAATCGAGGAATTGCTCGAAGCCGCAACCCGCTTTAATGGCCCGAATCGATTGGCTCGTGAAGTCTTGTCCCGGCGCACAGATCTGGCAGCGCTTTCAGCGCAGTGGAGAGCAAGCCGGGAGGACGAACTGCGCAGTTGGGGCCGCTATCTGGCCAAAGAATTCCAGCTAGGCTAAGGCACCCGGCTGCCGGCGGCTTGCTTTGTTTTGGCTTCTTCAAAGAAGTTCGCAAGTTGGGCTTTGATGCCGTCGCCAGCCCAGGGCTTGAGGTTGGCGGCGAGATCCGGGGCCTTGATGGAATCTTTGCTTGCTCCTGCCTTCACTTGTGCAGCTACGGATTTCTGCATTGCTTCAAAGAATTCGATCTGACCGCGAAGGATTTCAGCACCGCCGGATTTGCCGTGTCCGGGGATGATCCTGCTGGGCTTCCATTTCTTTTCGATCTTGCTAAGAATCTTGATCCAGTTGGCTAAGTGGCTATCGCCGGTGTAGTTGTAAGGGCCATTGACGATCGCATCGCCGGCGATGAGGATGCCTTCTTTGGGGAGCCAGATGTAGGCGTCGCCTTTGGTGTGGCCCCAGCCGAAATTCCAAACTTCCACCCGCCGGGTGCCATCGTCAAAGATGCGGGGGCTTTTATCAAAGAGTTCTTTCGGTGGCTCCAGCGTGGAGGCGGCAATGGCCTTTACGTCTTCCCGTTTGCCGGATTCTTCCTGCCAGCGTTTCGGCTCGTAGCGTTGCATCTCTTCAACGAGTGCCTTGTGGCCAACGGTGGTGACACCGGCGCGTGTCCAGAGGGCATTGCCGTAGGCGTGGTCACCATGATGGTGCGTGAGGATTACGTAGCGGATAGGCTTCTTCGACAAGGCAGGGATCTCGGTTTGCATGGCCTTGGCCCCGGAAGGAAAGTTTGCATCGACGACAAGGAGATAGTCTTTCATCTCAATGATGGCGTTGTTGCAGTGGCCATAGGATTTGAGGTCTCCTTCGCGCATCCAGACACCGGGGGCGATAGTGGTGGTGGGCTCGGATTGGGCGAGGATGAGGAGTGGGAGGATCGCAAAGTGCATTTGGGTTGGACTATAACAGAATCTCGTGATAGGTTAAACGCGCAATGAAGCGATTTCTTGTTGGATTGAGCCTGAGCCTGGGATTGATGGCGGCGGATGCGCCTGAGGCGGTTTTAGATAACGGAGTCTTGAAGGCGGTCTTTCATTTGCCGGATGTGGTGAATGGGTCCTACCGGGGTTCGCGCTTTGACTGGTCTGGCGTAGTGAAGAGCCTCGAATACAAAAAGCACTCGTATTTTGGGGTCTGGTACGGCAAGCACGACCCTCTGCATCATGATGCGATTACCGGGCCGGTTGAGGAGTTCCTTAGCGGGGACGAAGCGCTCGGGTATAGCGAGGCGAAGGTAGGCGGGAATTTTGTCCGGATCGGGATTGGTGCGATGCGCAAAGAGACAGAGGCGAAGTTCGAGCGGTTCGGGCGCTACAAGCTGGTCGATTCAGGCAAGTGGACGGTGTCCCCGAAAAAGGACCGGATCACGTTTCGGCAGAACTTGAAGGATGCCTCCAGTGCTTACTCATACCGCTACGAGAAGACGGTAAGGTTGGTGCCAGGCAAGCCTGAGATGTGGATCGAACACCGGTTGAAGAACACGGGCAAGAAGGTGATTGAAACATCTACTTACAACCACAATTTCTTCGTGATCGATGGCGAACCAACGGGGCCGAATTTGAGTGTACAGTTTGGCTTTGACGCCGTGGCCAAGAGCCAGATTGCGCCGAATGGTGCGATGGAGGGGCGCCGGTTGAGTTATGTGAATGAGCTGAAGGCTGGCCAGACTGTGATGAGCGAGTTTACCGGCTTTGGTGCGGAAGCAAAGGACTATGAGTTCCGGGTCGAGAACCGCAAGACGGGCGCCGGGGTCCGGGTGACAGGGGACAAGCCCCTGTCCAAGGTAATTTTCTGGTCGATCCGGAGCGTGCTGTCGCCTGAGCCTTATATCTCGATGAAGATTGCCCCGGGAGAGAGCTTTAGCTGGACGATCCGTTACGAGTTTTACGAGCTTTCGCCAGGCAAATAACAAGGCCAAGGAGGCCAGTTGCGTAGGTTGAAGGCTCAGGAACTGAGCTTTCAAAGGTATTTTGATTGATCCAGGTTAAGTAGGTGGATACGCGGGTGGTTGCGAACTGCTCGCCGAAGGTGCTGTTGAGCGTTGAGTCCACATCAATTGTAGAGAGGCAGACCCCACCGGAGCCAACGCAGGTGATGAACGAATTGATTCCGGCGATTTTGCCGTTGATCAGTGCAGGGCCACCAGAATCGCCCTGGGCGATGCTGACTTCTCGCGTACCGAGGCCAAGACCGCCTAAGGTGCTTTGTGCGGCGTTGCCATTGTCAAAGTCAAAATAGAGCAGGTTGCCAGTGACGTTATCGACCACGTTTTGGCCTTCACGCCGGGTGCCGAAGGTTCCAGCGATGCTTCCTGTCGTACCGACGCCAGTTCGCCCGTAGCCGATCAAAGTAGCCTCGCTGCCCTGCTCGTTGCCGCCGCCGGTGTAGAGACTCAGGCGGTTGATCGAGGCGTCAACCTGTTGGTTGAGCTTGATGATGGCTATATCGTTGCCAGCGATGTATTGACCGGCAACAAAATTTGGGTGGGCAATCATTGCGGTTGAAGTGTAGTAGAAATTGGCACCAAGGGAGTTGGTGAAAGTTACCGTAGCAGCACCGGAGTAACCGAGGATGCAGTGGGCGGCCGTGAGGAAGTGCTGACCGGTTGCCAGCAGAGAACCGCTGCACAACCCGACACTGGGAACGTTGGAGAAGCCCACCGCAGTCTGAGCAGAGAGGTAGTTGTCAGGAGTCCCTGAACTCACAACGATGGCGCTGGCCTGAGAAGCAATAAAAATGATGGATGCGAAGAGATACTTTTTAGACATTTGTGGAACGGGATAGTCCTGTGGCTTGTATGGCTATCGACCACATTTGTCGAGGGCTGTAGGGTTGAAATTGGAATTGAATGCCGAATTTAGGCTAGTGGGAGGAAAGGCGATCGGAGTAGTAAAAAAGGACTAAGGCATCCACCAAAGAGCTAGGGCTCTTTCGCTTGGATGCCTAAGAAAAGAAAGGGAAATTGTTTAGTTGGACTATCGCCTGGAAGACTTGCGTGCCTTGGCAACGCAGAGGGCGAATCCGAGGAATCCAGCAACAACAGTGGAAGGCTCGGGGACGGCACCTTCAAAGGTGTTTTGAACGACTGAATTCTGGTTGATCCAGGTGAGATAACTGGACACGCGAGTGATGCCGGCCATTTCACCGAAGGAGCCTTCGAGAGTGGCATTGACATCAATTGCAGTACCGCAAGTGAAGGTGGGAGAGGAGCAGGTCAAGAATGAGTTGATCCCTGCAATCTGCCCGTTGATCAAGGTTGGGCCTCCAGAATCGCCGAATGAGATGAAGGCTTCTGCCAATCCACGGCCTAAAGAGCTGCCCGCGATTGCGTTATTACCTGTCAAGCCACTATCGAAATCCATGAACAGCAAATTTCCCGATACCACATCGATTTCGTTCTCGCCCTGGCGGCGAGTGCCGAAAGTTCCGGATTGACCGCCGGTGGCTCCGGTGCCGGTTCGGCCGTAGCCCACGATTGTTGTAACTTTGCCGAGCTCGTTGCCGGGGCCGGAATAAAGACTCAAACGATTGATGCTG
>JAPKYY010000815.1 GCA_026394095.1 Acidobacteriota bacterium
CTTCCACCAGGAGCGCACGAAACCACGAGTCGGCCAGCGAGGATTCAATCCACTTCCCGCTGATCTGAATCCCCACTTGTACAAGGTCCTGCACTGGCTTGGCAAAAGTGAAAATGCTCTGGAATACAGCCAGCACAACAAATAGAAAACTGAGCGGCCCCCAAACCGGATGGAGAACAATCCTGTCCAGCCGGTACGTCCATTCCGGCGGAAGTGGTTGGTGGTAGCCCGCCTGCTCCGCCATTTGCCCACTCCATTTGCGGCAGCTCGGCAAATTGTTCAAGATCGGAAGCTCGATTCGCTTGGGCTGAGGAATCGTCTTCGAAAGAAAACTGCGAACAGCATCCACGCCGCTGCCATGCACGGCGCTGGCAAGCACCACGGGAGCACCAAGCTCAAGGGCAAGTGCCTCGGCGTCCACACTCCCGCCACGCCGCTTCAGGTCGTCGGACATATTCAGAATGATCAGCGTTGGCAGTCCCAGGCTCAGCACCGGCGCAGCCAGCATAAGGTGCCGCGAGAGGCTGGTCGAATCAAGAATCAGCAGAATCGCATCAGGACGCGGAAGATCCGGCATCTTCCCTTGCAAAACATCATGCGTCACCTGCTCGTCTTCAGATCGGGGTTCCAGCGAATACACCCCCGGCAGGTCCACCAGCGTAACCTCACGCGTAAGATCTACTCGCGCCGTGCCGATATGTCTCTCAACCGTAACGCCAGGATAGTTCGCCACCCTCTGCCTCAACCCGGTCAAACGGTTGAACAAGGTGGACTTCCCCGTATTCGGTGGCCCAATGAGCGCAACTAGCTTGTGCCCAGCCGGGTTTATGATGGGAGTGGCGGTGGTTGAAGCGCCTGTGTGACAGGAATCCATTGTTTATGGCTACTCGTTTCGCACTAGGATATTCAGGCAGGTTTCACGTCGCAGGGCAATTTCCGTTCCGTCCACTCGGTATACGGTTGGGTCCCCGGCGGGAGCAACATGTGCAGCCTCAACCACGCAGCCGGGGATCATACCCATTTGCATTAAACGCAGGCTGATTTCTGCGGGAAGATCAAACCGATCCAGGATCGCGTGATCGCCCACGTGGAGCTGCGCCAAAGATTTTGCCGGGAGACTCACTTGTCAGTACACATAAAGTATATCGTTAATACCTTCACGAAACTGCGGTTTTACAACTGCTTGGCGATTTTGCTCTTTGCAACTCACCTGCAAGGACAAGTTCTGGACAATAACTTCCTGAATGGCCGCTACGGCTTCCGCCAGCTCCTGGTATCGACAAATCCCAGCGGCCAGCCAATTGAGGCGCGCAGCATGGTAGGCGTCATCAGCTTTGATGGCAGAGGCAATTTCTCTTTTCAGGGCACCAGAAATACTGGCAATAATGACCCCTCCAGTCTGAGTGGAGCCGGTTCTTACTCGGTTGCCTCCAGTGGCTTTGTTAGCATGTCCAACCCTCTCGATTCAAACGCCACACTAAACGCTCGGCTCGGTTCTGGAATCCTCCTCGGCAGCACAACAGACTCGTCTGGAAATGTCTTCGATTTGCTGGTCGCCGTCCCCCTGCCCTCCCTGCCCTCCTCAAACGCCACCTTCAACGGCTCCTATGCAGGCGTATCGATCGAGTTTCCTACCGGCCTCTTCTTCAACATCAAAAACAGTTTCCTGCGCTTCTCGGCTAATGGCCAGGGCAGCATTGGCTTGGTAAATACTTCCGGACAAACAGTTCAGGGAGGCAAGCGTGTACAAACCCAGTCGATTGGCCCCAGCACCTACAGCATTGCCAACGATGCCTCCGGCCAGCTGATTTTCCCCACCACCGCTCCCTTCCCTGCGGCCAACCAGCTTCTCCTGGGCGACAAACAGATTTTTCTCAGCCCAGGTGGAGAATTCATGATCGGTGGCTCCACCTCCCAAGGCGCTCATGACCTGATCTTTGCAATGAAGTCAGCCCCACTGGGAGTCACCTCAAGAAGCTTTTCCGGTCTCTTTTTCGCCGCTGGCCTCAAAGTAGATCAATCCCGCCCTCAGTCTTTCAGCGGCGCAGTTAGCAGCCAGGGGACCGGCAAGGCAGTCTGGAGCCGCAGGTCAAGACTTCCTGAAGGCAACGTCGACGCAACAGCGGTAAATGATTACAATCTCGCCACCGACGGCGTTGGCTCGATGCTCAACAACCGTTTTGCAATCGGCAGCTCTAACAATGTCTTCGTCAGCGCCGGGGTTTCCTTCGTAGATTCCGACAATTACGAAATTGTTATTGGCACCAAAACAAGAGACCTCACCGGAACCGGCGTCTTCCTCAACCCGGCCGGCGTCCTAAAT
>JAPKYY010000839.1 GCA_026394095.1 Acidobacteriota bacterium
GAGAACGCCAGCACAGACATCGACACCGGCAACACCAAGGCCGCGCTCGAGGCCCTCAACACCCTCCGCTGCGAAAACCAACTCTGCCAAGCACGCAAACTCGCCCTCACCGGCTCTGCCCAGCTCTACGAAGCCAACTACGAAGAAGCTCTCGACAGCTTCCACGCCGCTCGCGAAATCTACACCCAGCTCAACGACCTCCCCCGCATCATCGACCTCTACAACAACGAAGGCTCCGTCCACCTCTTCCGTGGCGAATACGCCGAATCAAACGCCCACTATCAGCAAGCCCTCAAACTCACCAACCAAAACAAGCAAGCTCCCTGGTTCCAATCCGCTTTCCAGTTCACCACCGTCAACCTCGCCGCCCTCTATCAAAAACTCGGCCGCAATCGCGAAGCCCTCAACCTCTACAACGCCACCCAATCCAAGCTCCCCCCACAGGAACAAGCCCAATCCCTCTCCAATCGCGCCACCCTCCTCAGGCGCCTGGGCGACCCCTACAAATGCAAACAACTCCTCGAAGAAGCCCTCGCTCTCCTCAAAAATTCCCCACAGCAGGACACCCGCCTCGGAATCCTCAAAAACCTCGGCATCGTCCTTGCCCTTGACTTTAGCGACTACCCGGCCGCCGCCCGTTACTTTGACCAGGTCCTCACCGCCGCAGACAAGTCCCGCGACTCAAGAGAATCCCTCCAGGCCCGCCTTTACAGCGCAGAACTCGCCTACCGCTCCGGCAACCATCCCAAGGCCAAACAACTCTGGCAGGAATCCCTAAGCCTCAGCCAGCAATCCAAATCCCCCGAAGAAGAATGGCGCAGCCTCTACGGCCTCGCCCGCATCTCTCGCAATCGCGATCAGGCCCGTGCCGCCCTCAACTCCATCGAGCAACTCCGCTCCGGCATCGGCGCTACTACCCTCAAATCAGACTCCCTCGCCGATAAATCCGAAGTCTTCGATTTCACCCTCTCCCTAAACAAGCGTCAAACCCAAACCCTGCAGTCCTCTTCCGCAACGCCCTCTGGCCCACCAAACGCCTCTGGATCATCCCCGATGGTCCCCTCGCCCTCATCCCCCTCGAACCCCTCTTCCCAAAACTCATCGAGACCGCCTACCTCCCCGCAGCCTGGTTCCTTGAAGCCCCCAAACCCGTCACTACAAGCATCCACTTCCCCTGGCAACTCGAACTCGCCGCCTACTCCAGCCCCACCATCAACACCAAAAATCTCCTCCCCGGCGACGAGCTCCTCCCCCCACTCCCCAACTCAACCAAAGAGGTCGAAGCCATCGCCCGTATTCTCCCCGGCCACGCGAACCTCTACACCCAGGGCAACTTCAACCAGCTCGCAACAGCCCCCATCCTCCATCTCGCCACGCACGCCATCGCCGACCCCGAATCCGCCCAGCGCAACCGCATCCTCCTCGGCAACACCTACCTCTACGCATCTCAACTCAAACCCAACTCACTGCCCAACACCCAGCTCGCCGTCCTCTCCGCCTGCGATACCAGCCTCGGCCCCCAACTCCGCGGCGAAGGCGTCCAGAGCCTCTCCCGCGCCTTCCTCGCCGCCGGCGCACACGCCACCATCGCTAGCTATTGGAAAGTAGACGACCGCTCCACCCGTCTCCTCATGGAGACCCTCTACCGTCACCTGAATGATGGTCTCTCCTATTCAGAAGCCCTCCACCAAACCCGCTTAGCCCTCCAAAAACACAACAGCGACCCACGCACATGGGCCGCTTTCACCATCCAGGGTGCCGCACGCGACACCCTTCCAACTTTCATCTCCTGGCCGCAACTACTCACGGTAGCCGCCAGCCTGTTGGCACTCGCCGCCTTCCTCTTTAGTAGAAGGCTGGCGACACGGGCACAATATTAGCCACTCGAATTGCCCCGCCTTCAAATTCGGCCAGCACTATCTGGAATGCAGATTTTGCCTTCGCCTTTATTGAATAGGAACCTACGGGCATCGCTGCCCCAAACAACTCGGCATAAGAACGAAACACCACTTCACCAGGCCCCAGTGAGATCTTCGCCGTTCCGGCGGCAGAGCCAATCACATCGTCACACTCCAGCTCAATGGTCACTCCGCCGCGAGTCGGGTTCTGCAATCCAATCCCTACCACGCTGCTCATGCTCCCACTTAACCCGGCCTTCGCCTCAAGCGTTGCACCATTGGAAAACACCGGCACCACACCACGCAGGGCTGCATTCGTCGACGGTGCGGTCTTCAAACCTCGCGGGTACGCGTAGTAAGTAGTCTGCTCACGGGCGCCATTATCAACAACTATTCTGGTCCCATCCAGCTTCATCGCCGCCTTCACTTCAAACTGCAATTCATTCGGCCTTACGCTCTTCAGCCGCGCCCCTTCGGCACGCCCCTTCTCATCCTTCGTAAATCCACCACCCATCACCAAAAAGCTGTCTCCCGCCTTCAGCATCCCGCCGCCAGGCACAACATTCGAAATAAACTGCGTCCCGCCA
The DNA here is from genome assembly GCA_026394095.1 of Acidobacteriota bacterium. Lineage (GTDB taxonomy): Bacteria > Acidobacteriota > Terriglobia > Bryobacterales > Bryobacteraceae > Bryobacter. Next base: position 2,486 of record JAPKYY010000839.1, read on the forward strand.
ATCGTTACCGATCCGGGCTTCACTTCCTTGGCAAACGGCGTCCCTGTCGGGTCCAGCCACGACGAACTCGCCAGATCCAGCGACACCGGCACTTGATAGCCCACAGGCAGGCCCGGCTTCGTCTTCACTGCAATCGTCACCAGCGGATACCCCGTCACATAAGCATCCGGCGTCAGCGTGCTCAGTTCCAGCCGTAACGTCCCGCGATCGATTACACCCACCCCAGTCAAACCACCGGCTGCGGAGAGCCCGAGAAACTCATCAAAGAACGACTCATCAAAAGCTGCCTTCATGCCCGTCCGGATAATCGGCTTCGGTTCAGTCAGCATCACTTTCACCTGCGCCACACTGCTGGCCGGCACAATCTCGTTCGAGATCGCAATCGAAACACCAGTAGGAACCACCTGCCCAAACGCAAACGAGGCCACAAGGCCCAAACCAACAATCAACGGGGACGATTTCATCATTTCACCTGCAACTTATTTTTTGGCTCAAGCCTCATCCGGACATCATCAGCCTGCGCCACCACCCTGCCCCCGGCATCCAAAGCCCGGACTGAAAGCAAAATAGTTCTTTGTGGCAGCATAGCCGCTCTTAATGCAGTAGGCAATGGTACCGAAGGGGTATTCACTTCAACACTCGTAAGCACCGTACCATCCACTTCCGTCGCTTTCACTTCATACCGAACCGCTCCGGCAACCGGCGCCCACTTCCACTCCACCGGCACTTCGTTCAACTCACCCTGCGGCAAAACCCGGATCTCTCCTCCAGACCGCACCACAGCGCTACCCTCCACGCCATCCACCGGCCGCATCGATTGCATCTGCATTCCAATCGCCGCCACCACCACACCAGACTCAAACTCCATCAGCATCTTCAGCTCAGCCTGGCAAAACACACAACCATCGACATGAGCCTGATGCTCAACTCGCCCTTCCATTAGCGAACTCAGCTGCTCCAGTGACAGACAATCCGGACGGCTCCCCTGTTTCATCGATTTACCTCCTGGCCTTCCATCGATCCAGTGCCGCCTTCAACTTCCGCTGCCCAGACACCATATAGGCCTTCGCTCCACTCGCATTGGTCAGCGATAAAGACCGGCTCACCATCGGCAAGCTCCACCCCTCCAGGTAATGGAGCAGATACACTTTCTTCTCGGTTTCGTCCAGATTCTCTTCGATCAGCTCCCGTGCCACGGCCCATTTCCGTCCGGCTTCCAGTTGCTCTTCCGGCCCGGCCTCCGGGCTCGTAAGCTTCGCTTCCATCACCGCGTCCAATTCCACGTGCTCTTTCGATTTGGCCGACGCATTGAAGCAATGATTCCGGCACACCATGTAAAGCCAGGTGGAAAACTTCGCATTCCCCTCGAACGAATCGAGGCTCCGTTGCACCTTCAAAAAGATTTCCTGCGCCAGATCCTGCGCCGAATCCCGGTTCCCCGTCCACCGCAAACACCACACCGCCACGCGTTGATAATGACGTTCGAACAACACTTCGAGCGCCGCGTTCCTGTCGCGCTCGCTCAGTGCCCCACGCCAGCGCGCGAGTATCTCTTCGTCTGTTTCGCTCGTCATTACGGAAGTTTTGCAGGTGGCAGCAGGTCTTCACATCAATTAAGACCGCTCACCTCACCCACTGGAACAGAAATATTCCCCTAATTGTAGCCGTTCTCAGTAGACGCCCGCTCCATTCCACCTGTTACAGCCAATCTAGGCCCAAAACCGCACATATGGCGAGATACTGTCAACAGTTGACATCTATGGTTATACCGTTTACGGTAGGATCATGAACGTACACCTCGGTTCAGCCTTTGACGAATTCGTCGCCGATCTTCTAAAAAGTGGCTACTATCAAACTCAAAGTGAAGTCCTGCGCGAAGGCTTGCGACTCCTCAAAGAACGGGAAGAGATCAAACTCCTTCGGCTCGCAGAGCTCCGCAAAGAGATTGCACTTGGATCTGAGCAAGCAGATCGCGGTGAGTTTGTAGACGGACCAGAAGCCTTCGAAAAAATCCGCAAGCGCAGCGCACAGCGCAAGAAGTCTTCCAAAGCGTGAAAAAGCCATTCGTCCTTACACCGCGTGCCGAGCAAGACATCGGGGATATTTGGGACTACATCGCAGAGGATAACGTGGATGCAGCAGACCGCGTTTTGACAGCTTTGGAGAAAGCCATTCGCCGGCTTGCAAAAACTCCAGGCATCGGCCACTTCCGCGAAGACCTGGCCGACCGTCGGCATCGGTTCTTTCTGGTTTACTCGTACCTGATCGTCTATCGCTACGAAACAAAGCCTCTACAAATCATTCGGGTCCTCCACGCCGCTCGTGACGTGCAAAGCATTCTGGGTCTACCTGCGGAGGAATAGCTTCCCCGCCACTAGGCCCAAAACCGCGCATAAGGCGGCGCCCCCGGCTGCCCCGCGGCCACCCGGTCCGCCTCCAGCGTATCCGCGCAATCCAACCCTTCCGGATACCGGTACCGCGCCACAAATTCATCTTCCATCTCGAGGCCCCATCCCGCCGCCCCCGGCAACTGATAATGCCCGTTCTTCACTACCAGCGGATTCTTGAAAACTCCAGCCTGCAAGAACTCCAGATACTCCAGCCACCGTCCCTCACTCCCAAACCACGCCTGATCAAAGATCGACATCGCCCCCACCAACTGTCCTAACCCAATCCCCCCGCTATGCGGACAAACCGGAACCCCAAACTTCGCCGCCATCGCCACAATCGCAAACAGCTCATTCACCCCACCAACCCTAGCCCCGTCAATCTGGCAATGCGTCAACCCGCCACCAGCCAGCAACTGCTTGAAAGTAATCGCATCCGGCGCCTGCTCTCCGCCAGCCACACCAATCCCCACCGGCTCCAGAGCCTTCCGCAACTCGATATACCCAACCACATCGTTATATGCGATCGCCTCTTCAATAAACAACAACTTGTACTCCGCCAGCTCCTTCATATATGAAGCAGCATTCCTCCAATCCCCAAGATTCTGATTGGCATCCGTCAGCAGCAGCGCATCCGCCCCCGTAGACTCCCGAATCGCATCCAGCATCCGCCGGTCCTCATCGAGTGCCCGCGCCCGGTCATACTGCTGCCCACGGCCTACCTTGGCCTTAAACGCCCGCGTCCCTGCCTCATACAAGCCGCGACACAACGTACGCACCTCATCCAAAGGCCGCCCACTCCAACCCGCAGTGCTATAAACACGAACCCCGTCTCGCTCGAGCCGCGCCACATTCGCAACCTTCGCCGCCTCCCGGCTCCGCAACATCTCGAGCAACTCATCCTCAGTCAAAACATCCCGCAAATGATGAAAGTCCACACACTGCACAATCTTCTCGGGCGGCAAGCTCGTCAGCAGCTTCCACATCGGCACACCCTCGCTCTTGGCCCAAAGATCCCAAAGAGCATTCACAATCCCACCCACCGCCATCCGGTAAACCCCCAGCGCCAGCCACCGCAACTGATGATGTTCCGCCAGCGCCTGCGCAAACAATCCCGGCTCGGCAATAAACTCCGACAGATCCCGCCCCACCACGAAGCGCCGCAACGCCTCCACCGCAGCCGCCTGAATCTGAGTCCCGTCTCCAATAGTGAAAATGAGAGACCGCCCCTCAAGCCCACTCTCGGTCCGCAGAATCGGAATCACACAAGAATAATTCGGTGCCAGATGCCGAGGGTCACTCCCCGCCATCCCCAACCGAACCGTCGGGTACCGCAAATCCAGAACTTCCAGCGAAACAATCTTGTGTGAACTCATCAAAATCTCTCCAACAAAAATATTCTCACGACCCACCAGCAAAAAACCGCTTCGACGCTAAATCAAATCGAAGCCGAAGCGGCCCACCGAGGCCATCTTCCACCTCAATCCTCAACCCATCATCCGCAAGAAACACCCGACAAGCCCGAGGCCAGCGATCCTCATAGTCGTAGTACCAATAAGGCACACCCCGCTCATCCCAAACCGTAACCCGCACCTTATCATCCGGCCCAATCGTCCGCTTAGTCCAGGTCGCCCTCGCCAGCCCGCTCGAGCCAAAACAAGCCTTCTCTGCATCCCAATGCAGCCCTACCAATAAGCACAAAACCGCGAACCCCAAACACTTGAGAAGAGCCTGAACAGATTTCTCCATCACCCACCATTACACTTGATCCACGCCCCACTTTGCGATCTACTCGATTCAACCGATATGCGCAAACTGCTACTCCTCCTTGCCGCCCTCCCGCTCCTGGCCCAGCAGGTCCCCCTCCAGCCGCTAGCCCAACAGGTCCGCCGTCTCGAAGACGCCTTCGCCTTCATCGGACAACCCCTCCCACCCCAAACCCGTCAAAAGATCGACGAAGCCATCGCCACCTCAGACGACAAGCAAGCCGTCCAACTTCTCGAAACAGCTCTCGCCCCCCACGTCCTCGCAACCGTCGAGATCAACCCCGAAGCCCGCGTCAAAGTCGCCCGTGGCGAAGCCGTCGCAGACCTGGCCCAGGGCGGCACCCGCGCTTTCCTCGTCAAAGTCATCAACCTCGCCCATGTCACCTCACCCCTTCGTGTTTCCAGCCCCAACGCCGCCGCCACAGTCGAAAG
>JAPKYY010000797.1 GCA_026394095.1 Acidobacteriota bacterium
GAAAAACCCATTGCGATCTGCGTACAGCATCAGCTTGCGCATCTGCCCTTGATACTCGGCATCAATCAGCACATTCGGCTCTGTCGCATCCCAGTCATGAGTATCGTGCGGAGTGAACTGGTAGTACCATTTCATCTTTCCGTTTGCAGGATCCAGCGCCAGCACACTGTCGGTAAACAGATTGTCGCCACCGCGATCGCGGTCATCCGAATTCGGCCAGGGATTGCCAGTGGCCCAGAACAACGTATCGGTTGAGGCATCATAAGAGCCCGTAAGCCAGGTTGAGCCCCCGCCCAGTTTGTAGCCCTTGCCTTTCCACGTTTCGATGCCGGGTTCGCCTTCCGCCGGCACTGTCCAGGTACGCCACACCCGTTCACCGGTCCCGGCCTTGTAAGCGGCAATGAATCCACGAATGCCCCAGTCACCGCCAGCCACTCCGGCAATTACTGTGTCCTTCACTATCAGCGGCGCAATCGTCCCGCCATACTTCTGCGGCTCATCCCACATCACCGTCTCCCATACCAGCTTGCCGGTCACACGATGGATCGCAATCAGATGCGCATTGTCGGTGACAAAGAAGAGGTTGTCGCCTAAGATAGCCACTCCGCGATTGGTACCTAGCGAGGGATCAGAAACAAGCCCGGGCGTCCTCGGCCGCGAGTATTGCCAGATTTGCTGGCCCGTCGCAGCATTCAACGCAAAGACCTGATTCGGCCCTGTCGCATACATGATTCCATCCACCACCAGCGGCACTGTCTCGAGCCCGAAGTAACGCATGTTCTCGCGAAAGTAAGGCGTATCCGGCAGGAACTGCGTCCAAAGCGGAATCGAGAACGCCCACTCCAGCTTCAGCTTCTTCACATTCGTTCGATCGATCTGCTTCAGTGGGCTGTAGCGATTCGCACTGAGGTTGCCGTTGTAGGTGAGCCAGTCCCCGGGCTTCGGATTGAGGATGCGGTCAAAATCCACCCCGCCAGACTTCTCGATAACCATCCCTGCCTTCACTCCATTCAGGCTGCTCAAAAACGCGATCGTATTTTGCAGCTCTGCCTCGCCAGCTTTCACCACCGGCATCAGCGACACCTTCTCTTCAGTTAGCTCGCGCACATCCTCAAGCAAGACCGGATGCAGCCCACCCTTCAGATCCTGCACCGAGATCTCGTAAGCGGTCCGGTTGCGGGCAAAGCCCCGCAAGCTTCCGCCCTTCTTCAAATCCAGCTTCACCAGATCATAACCAGGAACAATCCTCACGCCCGGATTCACCAGCGCATCCCGCAACTGATCTACGGTAAGTTCGGTTGCAACACTGGATAGATCTGGCCCTACGGCCGCCCCACGGCCCGACACCATATGGCAATTCGAACACTGGCCCTTGCCGAAGAAGAACTCGCTACCCGCTTTGACATCCCCAGGCACTTTGGTCTCTGACGCCGAAGCATTTAGCGAGACAACCAGGCTTACCAGCCCATCCAGTGTCGCCGCTGGCAAGTCAAAACCCGGCATCCCCGCCGCCGGCACTCCCCGCACAATCACATTGCGCAAGCTCTGTACAGACCTCTTGCGCAACCGCAGATTTCCCGATAGCCCCGGTCCCTGCTGAGACCCGCGAGCATCTGCCCCGTGACATCCGGAACAGAGCTTGGCATAAGTCTGCCGCACAGGGACAAGACCACCCGAATCTACCTTGACACTTGATGCTCGCGCAGGAATGTCTCAATTTCGATACACTGCTAAGTGTGAAACCCGTGGTCTTTCACCCAAGAGCCCGCGATGTCATTCGGGAATTCCCGGTTGAAATCCGTGACCGCCTGGGTAAAGCGCTCTATTTATTGCAGGTGGGCGAGGCGATTGCTATGCCACTATCAAGGCCGATGCCCTCAGTTGCACCCGGCGTCTCTGAACTGCGGCTCCGTAGTGGTGACGGCCAGTTTCGAACCTTTTGTTTAGCCGCAAGTGACGAAGGCATCCTGGTGCTTCACGCCTTTGTAAAGAAAACACAACAAACTCCGCCCTCTGAAATTCAAATAGCAAGAAAGCGGCTTAAGGAGATGCAGGATGAAGACTAAACTGACAATCGCCAAAACACCCGAAGATTTGGCCAAAACCCTCGGCCTCAGCGGCCTCGAAGCGCAAGAATGGAAAGTACAACATACCCTCCTTAAGCGGCTCAGGCAGATCGTTCTTAGCCAGGGACTAACCCATGCTGAAGTCGCCAAACGGGGCGCCTCCTCGCGAACCAGAGTTACCTCAATCCTCAATGGCAATCTCGACAACGTCTCAAGCGACCTTCTGATTCGGCTCCTGGCTGCTCTGGGTTACCGCGTGAAAGTTTCCGTCTCACGCCTCGACTCTGCGGCCTAACTCGGGCCTTCAAGCCAGCCGCGCATGCATCCGTATCCACTTTGAGCACTATCGCCTTGCCAGCCATCTCGCGAGCCAACTCCTTCACCTCTGGGGCCGCCATCTTGCAAGGCCCACACCACTCGGCCCAAAAGTCCACCAATACTGGCACCTTCGCCGCACCCACAATCGCGTCAAATCCAGCCTCATCTACATCCAGCGGAAAGCCCAGAGGCGCAAGAACCGCCTTACAAACCCCACACTTCCCCGTACTCGCCAGATACCGCGCTGGAATCCGGTTCTGCGTTCCACACGCAGCACAAGTCAGTAGTCTCGAATAAGCCATAGACACCTCCAGGCACCAGCATATAGCGATAAACTCAACACTCAATGTCCTTCTTCTTAGCCGCCCCACTCCTGCTACTCGTCCAGAACTGGCCCCAGGCCGGCGGCCCTGCTGGCACCTGGCAACTTACCGGCAACGAAGCACCCATCCAATGGTCTGTCGCCCGCAATCAAAACATCGCCTGGCGCATCCCCCTCCCCAACACCGGCCAAAGCGGCATCGCCATCTGGGGCAACCGTCTCTTCCTCACCACCTTCGCACCTGGCGAAAAGGGCTTCAGCAGCCGCATCACCGGCATGGCTATCGACAAACAGACCGGCAAAACTCTCTGGACCGTAACCCTCAACGGCACAGAAAAAAGCCCCATGAATTACGCTTACTCAGACTCCACCACGCCCACCCCCGCCACCGACGGCAAGCACGTCTGGTTTACCAACGCGAGCGGCGAAATGGGCTGCTGGGATATGGATGGCCACGAAGTCTGGCGCCGCACCTTCAAGCCCTGGGGCCAACCCTTCCCCTTCAACAAACAGTTCGAACCCATCATCGCCGGAGACTATATCTACAACGTAGAACCAGTCGACAAGCCCGGCTGGAACTACCTCCGCGCCATTGACAAACTCACTGGCAAAGTAGTCTGGACCAACCCCGACGGCACCACCACTTACAACACACCTCGCCTGGGTAAAACCAAAGACGGCAGCCTCGCCATTCTGCACGGCCGCGGCGGCTGGCACGATGTCCCGGAAGCCCCCGTCGGCCTCAGCCTCACCGATGCCAAATCCGGCAAGAGCCTCTGGCAATTTGTCGCTGGCGACGGCATAGAACAGGCCCCCACCTGGCAGGCCCTCTACGTCATGCACTGGGACCCTGAATTCGCCTATTGGTTCCGCCTCAACCCTGAAGAATCACACCTCGTCTTCGATACCAAAACCGGTAAGCTGCTCCGCACCCAGTCGCTGATCACCAACGTCGATTATCGCCGCTGGAATAAAACAGAATCCCGCTACGACGTTTTGACCAACGTCAACCTCCGCGAGGTGAAAGACTCGCTCCCTCTACCCGATGGCGAAGTCCTGCGAGTGCAGCCGGCCTGGCACGCCAACATCGTGGTAGATGGCTTCCACTACTTCCTGGTCAGCACCAACCACCGCCGCAATCGCAAACCACCGAAAGGTAGAGCCGGTCCGGCCTACTCGATCGGTCGAGTCAACACGACAACAGGCAAGGTCGAATACCTGGAGCTACCGGTAGCCATCGACGACGCAGGCAAGCGCATCTACGGAGTCCCACTCCGAACAGCGAAGGTCCTCGATGAAAAGGCAATTCTGAGTGTCAACGACCTCGGCCCCTTGGGCAAAACGTGGAGCCAGAACACAGTCTCCTTCGACGGCAAACATCTCTTCCACCGCACCGCCAAAGAACTCATCGCCATCGGCCACAAATTTGAAAAATGATAATATTGTCCCAACCACCGACGATCATGAAGCTTTTTCAACCGAGTCGCTCTCTTCCCCTATATGCAGCCCTGACGCTGGCAGCCTTTGCTGGTGCAACGCATTACCTTACCGCCCAATCCACGCCGCCCGCAGCCGACGCAACAACTTTTGCTACTGACGTCAAACCCTTTCTCACCAACCACTGCGTCAAGTGCCATAACACCGACAATCCCACCGCCGGCGTACGCGTAGATCACCTGGACGCATCCCTCGACGAGCGCCACATCCGCCTCTGGGAAGGCATTCGCCATCGCGTTGAAAACGGCACCATGCCCCCTAAAGGCTTGCCCAAGCCCAAGGATGAAGAACGCCAAAAAGCGGCAGCCTGGATCGGACAGGGCCTTGAGATTGCCCGCCTGCGGCCTGCACCCAAGAACGGCATCGCCCGCCGCCTCACCGTTTCTCAATACCGCAATACACTGCGCGACCTGCTATCGCTTGAAGACGAAGTCGCAGACATCCTTCCGCCAGACGCAATCTCGGCCGACGGTTTTGTCAACAACAACGACACCCTTCAGCTCTCACCACTCCTTCTCGAAGCCTATTTTGAAATCGCCAACAAGGCTCTCTCCCGAGCCATCGTCGATCCCCAGCAGAAACCCGTTGTTCAGAACTTCCGTATGGACTTCGGCACCGGCATCAACAAGAACCCCATCAAGGAAAAGCTCGTTCTCGGTGCCGGCAGTGCACTCCTCGACCCCTCCGAATTCACTGTCACAGAATTGACTCCGGCCAAACCTTTCGCCTTCACTCCCTTCCGTATGCGTACCAAGTACCGCTTCATCGAGGGCTACCAGGGCAACGATACCGTCCGTGGCTGGCGTGATTTCGATAGCATCTATCACGCTGTATTTGCCGACATGCGCGGCTCTGGTGGTTACCCCAAAGGCAAGGCGCATTCGGTCGTCCCTGAAGGCCTGCTGCTTCGCCCCGCTATCCCCAACGACGAAATCTTCGAGGGCGACGGCACCTATGGGCCGAAAGCGAATTTCAAGATTCCGATTCGCGAAATCCCGGACAACGGCCGCTTCCGCGTTACGGTCACGGCCGCAAAATACAACGACGGTTTGATGCTGGATAAAGACACTCCGGCCGCACCAGCATCCACCCCCGGCGCCATCAGCGTCCCCGAGCCCACAGAAACCAAGACCATCCAGATCCCCAAACCCGGCGTCTACCAGGTCGACATCTACCGTGCCCAGGGCCAGGTCGAACGTCCCCCCACAGACAGCTCCAAAATTACTCAATCCCGTATCGGCGTCTACGCCTTTGATGAGCCCAACCCGCAGATCAAACTGAACGGCAAAGCCGCCCTCGCAGACTCTCCCTTTGGCAAAGCCCTTTCACTCAACGGTGGAGACGACTTCGCGACAGTCCCGCGCAGCGCCGAGAATAATCTCCACATCACCAGCTTCACGATATCTCTCTGGATCAACCCCAGCGCAGTCACCAAGTCCGGTATTCTCGCCGCTGGCGCTCTAGAGTACACACCCGGCTGGGTGCTCGACATCCCAGACAACCGCGGCTCACTCCGCTTTGCAACCACCGGCCCCGATGGCACACCCAACGGCACCATCACTACCCCTCCCGGCGTTCTGCGTCCCAACACCTGGCAACACATCACCATCAGTGCCCCGCGGCTCAACCAGTCCCGCATCTACGTCAACGGCTATCAGGTCGCTGAAGGCAACATCAGCCCTGCCCCGCTCGACAACCCCAATGTCGAACTCCACTTCGGCCGCGTCCCCAAGCAGCCACAATCGTTCAAAGGTTTGATCGACGACGTCCGCATCTATACGCGCGTTCTCGCCATGCCTGAAATTCAGGCCCTCATCGAACCGGGCCGCAAGTATGCCCTGCCTCCTCCTGAGCGCATTCAGGACATCACGGTGTCCCTCGGGGATCGTCAGTTCAGCGGAACTCTCCAGGCTGGCTTCCTGCATGTTCGCCTGCCCGCCGGGCCGCTTGCTGTCAAGGCCAAGCCCGCTGGTGTCGCCGCTCTCGATCGCCTGGTTCTCACCCCGGTCACAGACGCCGCTGCTCTACAGCGCCTCGCCACACTCGAGAAGCGCGTTCCTCGCCTCGGCGTCCACCTTGGCTTCCGTCGCGATTGCGGCAGTTCCCTTTACCCTGTCGGCAAGCCCAGTCTCGTTCCAGGTACCAACCTCGCGCGCTTCACTTTTGAGGGTGTCCTCAACAACTACCCCCAACCCAACGTCGAAAAAGACAACGTCAACTATCTTGCTGGCGTAAAGGAATTCGGCATCCGTAGCGAGTATACCGACGGCCGTGACATGCCCCGGCTCCTCATCCGCACTGTCGAATTCGAAGGGCCATTCTACGAATCATGGCCTCCGCCCGCCCACCGCAATCTCTTCCCGGCTCGCCCCGCCGGCATCGACGACAAAACCTACGCGACCCAGGTCATTCGCAGTTTTGCAGCTCGCGCCTGGCGCCGTCCTGTCGCCCCGGCAGAGGTCAATCGCCTCACCGGCGTTTACGCCAAAGCGGCCGCAGGCGGCGCATCCTTCACCGATGCCGTCAAGGACGCCCTGATCGTCACTCTCACCTCGCCTCAGTTCCTCTTCCTCGTAGAACAGAGCGCCACCCCCAAACCCGAGCCGCTCAGCCCTCATGAGCTTGCCTCGAAGCTCTCTTACTTCCTCACCAACTCGCCGCCAGATCGCACAACCCTGGCGCTTGCCGCCTCTGGCACGCTGCACAAAAACATCAATGCTGAAATTGATCGCCTCGTGGCCAGCCCGCGCTTCTCGCGCTTCACCAATGAGTTCGTCCAGCAGTGGCTCGCCCTCGACAAGTTCGCAGTGCTTGAGCCCGACAAGAAGCGCTTCCCCAACCTCACTCGCGACGTCCGCGCTGAGCTCAAGAAAGAGCCCATCCAGTTTGTGGAGCACCTCTTCCGCAACAATCTCCCGGCCGCCCAGCTCATCCAATAAGACAGAGGGTGGCTTCGATTTCAAAGTCATCACCCACAACAAGCCTGAACTCGGTGGCGTCCTCACCCAGGCATCGCTGCTCGCTGGCCTCTCCGATGGCCGCGAATCCAATCCCATCAAGCGCGGAGCCTGGCTTGCCCGCCGCATCATCGCCGAGCCGCCGTCGGATCCTCCACCCAATGTCCCTGCCCTGCAGGAAGATACCAAAGGCCTCACCCTGCGCCAGCGTCTCGAACAACATCGTTCCGGCCAGGTCTGCATGCAGTGCCACCTCAAGATCGACCCCTGGGGCGTTGCCCTCGAGCAGTACGATGCCAACGGCCTCATCAAGCCCAAACCAGCTGATGCCTCAAGCAAGCTGCCCGATTCCACCGTCGTCAACAACATCGACGAATTCCGAAAGTACCTCGCTCAAGACCGCATTGATCAGGTGGCTTTCTCTGTCCTCAAACACCTCGCAACCTACGCCTGCGGCCGGTCCCTCACATATAATGAAGTCAACTACTTGAAGACCGAAGGTAAATCCCTTCGCGCCTCCGGGTATCGTATGCGGGATATGATTCAGTTCGTTGCTGCCAGTCCA
>JAPKYY010000999.1 GCA_026394095.1 Acidobacteriota bacterium
CTGGTCTGATTGCTCCTGACGAAACCACCTTCTAATATCTCAAGGGCCGCACCTTCTCGCCCAAGGGCGAAGCCTGGGATGCCGCCGTCGCTTACTGGAAGACTCTTCCCACCGACGAAGGCGCAACCTACGACCGCACAATCTCGATCGATGGCGCGAGCCTGGCTCCGATGATCACCTTCGGCACCAACCCCGGCATGGGCATGGGCATCAACGATTCGATTCCCGATCCTGGCAACATTGCCGACGCCCTCGAGCGCGACAGCTTGAAGAAGGCTCTTGCCTACATGGCGCTCGACGCTGGCAAGCCTCTCCTCGGCCATCCTATCGATGTAGTCTTCATCGGCTCTTGCACCAACTCCCGCATGAGCGATCTCCGCAGCGCCGCCTCGATCCTCAAGGGTCGCAAGGTTGCCGACAACGTCCGTGTCATGGTTGTCCCTGGTTCGCAGCAGATCAAGCGTCAGGCCGAAGCAGAAGGCCTCCACGAGATCTTCCGTGCCTCAGGCGCAGAATGGCGCGAAGCCGGCTGCAGCATGTGCATCGCCATGAATGGCGATCAGCTCAGCCCCGGCCAGTACAGCGTCTCCACTTCGAACCGCAACTTCGAAGGCCGTCAGGGCAAGGGTGGTCGCACCTTCCTCGCCAGCCCCCTCACCGCCGCCGCCAGCGCCGTTACTGGCAAAGTCACCGATGTCCGCACCCTGTTGGGAGGCAACTAACCATGGAAAAATTCCTACCCTTTGAAAGCCGCATGGTTGTCATGCCCGTCGACAACATCGATACCGATCAGGTCATCCCCGCACGCTTCCTCAAGAAGACCGATATGGAAGGTTGGGGCGACCTGCTCTTCAACGACTGGCGCTATGAATCCGATGGCACACCCAAGCCATCGGTTGCGGCAGCTCGCGCGAACATGCTCCCTGGGCTCTCACCCAGTACGGCTTCCGCGCCATCCTGAGCACTTCCTTCGCTGACATCTTCAAGAGCAACGCGCTCAAGAACAGTCTGCTCCCCATCGTCGTGAGCCCCGAGATCCACAAGAAGCTATTCTCGATGCCAGACTCAAGCGTCCACGTCGATCTCGCCTCACAAACGATCACTCTTGCCGACGGCACCAAGGCAGAATTCCACGTCGATGGCTTCTCGAAGCAGTGTCTGCTCGAAGGCGTCGACGAACTTGGATTCATCCTCAAGAACAACGATGCGATCGCCGCCTACGAGGCCAAGCGCTTCTCTACGTTGAATACTCTTGAGGGATAACAATCCAGCAGATGATGTAGGCCAGAATCCCGGTACCAGCCAGGATCACGGTCGCTAGCCACACAAGGCGTACAAGTGTGACATCGATGCCGAAGTACCGGGCAAAGCCCTGGCAAACTCCGGCAATCCACTTGTCGCCTTGGGGGCGCACCAGTTTCTTTTCAGTCTTGGGAATTGCTCCAGCAACGGAGGTCCCACAACGCGGGCAAAAGCTCGCGTTTTCATCTATTGCACCACCGCATTTTGTGCAGAACATACTACGGATACGCTATCGCGTCTAAGAAAGTTCCGCTCTTGCCTTCAGGTTCGCTACACCCGCCGTGTAGCGGCTGTCAGAGACGGCAAAGCTGATAGCGTCTTCCATCCATTCATGCCATACCCCGTCGGGGTCATGTGAGGCAGCCGTAATTGTATAGCTCTGCGGGCACAGTTGACACTCAAATCGAAACGTCACTGTCCGCGTCTGGCCAGCTTCAACCGGCCCCAGCTTCAACTTCTCAAGCTCGGTATTGGTGCCATACACTTCAAAGCCAATCCGGGTGCGGATCATAATCCCGATCACCGGGTCTGCCACTGCAGCCGCGTACTTCGCTACCACGCGAATCGCCGCCTGCTCCCCGCTGGCAATCAGTGCCGTTGGCTTGTCGCCTGCATCGAGCACTTCAATCGACACAATCTCGGCCCGCCCGTCGCCCCGCCGTAAACTCGGGGCCATCTCCGGGACCAAGGCATAAACACTCTTGAGGTAAGCCTCTATGACTTCTTTCGCATCGCCACGCTTTACCATCTGGCCTCCGTCGAGCCACCAGATTTCGTCCGCTAGGCTCCTCAGCATCTCGGGCTCGCTAGCACCGGCAATCACCACGCCGCCACTGCGTCGCACTTTCTCTGCCTCAGCCAGCCAGCGTAACCGCTCTGGCAACTCCAGCGCACTCAGGTTCTGGCAAGCAAGTGTTGCCGCCGCCAAAACATCTACAATTCCTGATTCTCCGTGGCCAACCACCCCGATCCAACTCCCGGCCGGGGCACTGACGCTAAACTTGTCAAAGCGAATGGACATTCTATTAAGCATAGCGATGCTCGCCTTCGCGGCAAAAGAGATTACGCTCAAGCCCGGCATCACCGTGCTCGACGAACCTATGGTCCTTCAAGAAAGCACCCAGCTTCTGGGGGCTCCGTCGGGCTCTACCCTCAAGGCTTCAGCCAATTTCAAAGGCCCCGCCCTCATCGTTGCCCGCGGCCTAAAAGAGCTCACCATCCAGCGGCTCAAGCTCGACGGAAACCGCCAGCAGTTGGAGCGCAGCTTCCCCATCGCACCCTACGACAAAGCCTTCTCAGACTTCTACCCCCTCAACGGCATCCTCATCGACAACTGCCAGGGCGTGATCCTGCGAGACATCGAGATCCGCAATGTGGTGAACTTCCCCATCCTCGTCTCAAGGTCGAATCAGGTTCGCATCCAGACGGCCCGCATTGAGTACTCAGGCTCACGGGACGACAAGGGCAAGAACAATACCACCGGCGGCATCCTGCTGGAAGAAGGCACTGCCGACTTTGAGATTCGCTTCGTCAAACTCCGCGGCATCCGAGGCAACGGCATCTGGACGCACTCCCGCTACGAGAGTCCACGCAATCGCGATGGCCTCATCCAGGAGAACGAAGTCAACGGTAGTGCCCGCGACGCGATCCAGGTCGGCCACGCCACCAACATCCGTGTCCTCAAGAACGCCATGTTCAACATCGGCTTCCCTGTGGAACTGGTCGACATGGCCAACGGCGGCATCCCCGTCGGTATAGATACAGCAGGCAATGTCGACAAGAGCCTATATGCCGAAAACCTGATCCAGGAAGTCAACGGCAAGTGCCTCGACCTCGACGGCTTCCATCACGGTGAGATCCTGTCGAACCGCTGCTACAACGCCAAGCCCGCCACCGCCTATCCTCAAGGCCACTTCGGCATTGTGCTCAACAACACCAATCCCGACATGAGAAGCGAAGGCATCCTCATCGAAGACAACGAAATCGAAGGCATGAAGTATGGCGGCATCTTCCTGATCGGCAAAAACCACATCGTGCGCAAAAACCGCATGCGCTTCCTCAACACCTCAAGCTGTACCGAAAGCCACGGCAAGGGTGCTGAGTGCTACTTCGGCGACGAGCCAGATCTGCTGCGCAGTGGTATCTACTTTGGCAAAGGGGCTGAGCGCCCCGACCCGGCAAACAACATCACCGTCGAGAACAACCTCATCACCGGCTACAAAATGAAAGATCGCTGCATCGGCTATTCGCCTGCGATTCCCAAAACAAAATTGAAAGTCGACCAGAACATCTGCGTCGACGCTGAAAGGAAGGCCAAAAAATGAGTGTCGAAGCCCAGATGCGCGAAGACTGGAATCGCCGCGCCAAAGAAGACGCCCACTACTATGTCGCCTTCGGCCGCCACGAGCAGGACGAAGAAGAATTCCTTTCTACCGCCAGCGACGTCCTGCGCGGCCTCGAACGTGAAATGAAGCGTGGCCTCCCCGGCAACAACCCGCGCGCCCGCCGTGCCCTTGAGATCGGCTGTGGCCCCGGCCGCCTGATGAAGCCGCTCTCCCGCATCTTCGGCGAGATCCACGGCGTCGATGTCTCCGACGAAATGATTGCCCTGGCCACCGAACGCTTGAAGCCAATCCCGCACGCTCACCCGCACGTTGGCAGCGGAGCAGACTTGCGCCTCTTCGCCGACGATAGTTTCGACTTCATCTACAGCTACGCCGTCTTCCAGCACATCCCCTCAAAGGAAGTAGTCTTCTCATACCTTGCTGACGCAGCCCGCGTCCTCAAGCCCGGTGGCCTCATGCGCTTCCAGGCCAACAACCTCGAAGCCGCCCGCACAGCAAAAGAGACCTGGCACGGCTGCTCCATCGAAGCCGAAGAGATCCGCGCCTATGCCGCAAGCTTCGGCCTTCGCCTCCTGGCTCTCGAAGCAGTCAAGACACAATACATGTGGGTCACGATTCGCAAGCCCGGCCCCGAAGCCATATCTTCAGGAACTCCCCGTATCCGCCGAATCACCAATAGCGAGTCCAGTGAACCAGTAGCTCCCAACCGGGGTCGCTACTCCGCAGTCTCGCTCTGGATCGAGAGCCTGCCCGTTACAGCAGACCTCCTCTCGCTCACTCTCACAGTCGGCGGGCAACCCGCGAGGCTAACCTACCTCAGCGCCCCTGAGATGGATGGCCTTGTGCAACTCAACGCAGTTCTGCCCAAAGACCTTTCGACAGGTCTGCAACCAGTCGAACTGAAGCTCGGAGACCAGACTCTGGCTGAAAGTGTCTTCCGCATCATCCCCGCTCCTCCCGCCGTCCCTCGCCTCGTTGAGGCTGTCGATGGCCTCGACTATATGTCCGGCACTCGCATCGTCAGCGGCAGCGTCAAGCTCTTCGTCGAAGAACTCTTCGAGCCAGAAACTCTAGTCGCCAGTGTCGACGGTGTCCCCGCCTACGACTACTCGATCCTCTGCACAGATCCAATGCCCCCGCGTCATGAGATCAACTTTCGCTTGCCCGTCTCGCTGGGCTCAGGCCCCAAAGTGCTGCGCCTTGAAGCAGGCCGCCGCTTGATCGGCCTCGTCCCCATTGATATTGCCCCACTCGTCATCCCGGAGGTGAACTGATGTTGACACTAATCCTCGCAACCACGGTCATGGCCCAGTCCTGGCAAGCTGGTGCTGCCAAGGTGGACATCACTCCTGAGGGGCCCATCTGGATGGCCGGCTACGCCGCGCGCACCAAGCCGAGCGAAGGTGTCCTCACGCCTCTTCACGCTAAGGCCCTTGCAATCGACGATGGCCATAAAGGCCGCATCGTTTTTGTCAGTGCTGACATCATCGGTTTCCCAAAAGGCGTTGCCGAAGAGATTGCCATCGCAGCGCTCAAAGAGTACAAGCTCGAGCGTTC
>JAPKYY010000242.1 GCA_026394095.1 Acidobacteriota bacterium
CCAATCTCTTCCACCGAAAGAGGGTTCACGAGCAACCCCGCATCTCCAGCGACCTCCGGCAGCGCCGACACATTCGATGTCAACACCGCTACCCCGTTTGCCATCGCCTCAAGCACCGGAATCCCAAACCCCTCATCAAGACTCGGAAACGCAAGCACCGCCGCTCTCTGATACAAAGCCGCCAACTCCGCATCGCTCACATACCCCAGCACCTTCACATTCGGCGGCAAGTCCCGCAGCATCGTCTCGGCTTCAAACCCCGCGCTCCCCGCAATCCACAACTGCCACTCCGGCCCCAGCACCTCAAAGCCCTCAATCAACCTCCGCGTATTCTTTCGCTTCTGCACCGCCCCAACACTCAGCACGATCTTCTCTCGCTCGCCCACTCCCCGCACAACAGCAGGCATTACAACTCCATGAGGGATCACCCTCACTCGATCCGCCGGATAACCCAGATACGAAACTACCTGCGACTTCGTAAACTCCGACACCGCAATGATCAGATCGCTTCGCTCAGCTGCCTCGCGTGCCTGCTCTGCAAAGCGGTCCCGAAACTCCTGAGTTGAATACTCGCCACTCAAAACAAACAGGTCATGAAATGTACTGACCATCTTTGCTCTCCCACGACGAGGCAGACGTTGGTTGAGTCCATGAAACACATCCACGCCTCTTGGCCCGGAATCGAGCAATAAGCGCTTCGGCCAGGGTGCCCGCACCCAACGGTGCAGACGATAGTATCGACGCAGCCTTGGCCCTTTGTGCAGTCGCACGAGGCCATCCATTAAGTGCAGAGAGTACTTAGCCACCCCACTCAGCTCTTTACCCACTGAATAGGTTGCATCAACTCCGATTATTGGATCAACGTTTGGGCCTCGGTCTCGCACACGTTCTCGAAGGGCTTATTCTCCCACAGACCAGCTTCCACCTCATCGAGCAGGGAATCGAGATGCCAGCCATTGCTTTCGCCAAGCTCCACTGAAGAGATCGTGATCTGCAGCTCAACAGAGCTGCCTCGCGCAACTGCCTTCAGCCCAATATCGTTGGCCACCTTGCGCAATGCTGTCTGCAAACTGATGCTGCACCGGTCCGGGCTCAACACCGCAAAGCGCCCGCCTCCGAAGTAAGCCGTCAGATCCACCTCGCTTGAAAACGCCCGCATCGCCTCACCCAATTCAACCAGCAGCCATTCCTGTTCATGCCGCCCGCAGAGCTCTCCAACAGCATCGAGGTTGGTCAATTGAAAATAGGCGCAGGCCGCAGAAGGCACCGTAGTGCCTCGCCGCCGCAACAAACGGCAATACGGCTCGCCCAATTGAAGAAAGCCGGTAAAGTTCAGCAGCCCCGTTAATTCATCGCGAACACTCATCCGCCTTAAACCGTTCGCGATACGGTTGCGCTCCATCGCGCATCGGATGGCTCTACCCAATGGCGTGCAGTCCACCTCGTGCTTCACCAGCACATCCTGTGCGCCTTCCTGCATCAGCCTTACGGTGAGCGTGGGGTCTTCTGCATTGAGCAGAATAATCACCGGTGCATGAGGCGCAGCAGCCTTGAGCCGCTGATTCTCGGCGTCGCATAGCTCAAACGGGCTCAGCCAGGTGTTGCCGTTCTGCAGTTCTTCCAGTTCACCAAGCGCATCGCGTAAAAAACTCGCATCCGCCAGGTTGTCTTCAAGCAATAGAATTCGGGTGTACTTCTTGCGCATTCTCAAAAGGAAAGTGCGCGCCTGAAGCCTTTATTCTCAGGCTTCTTCGCCCAGTTCGTATTCTTTGAGCTTTCGGTAGAGTGTCGTCCGGCCGAGTCCCAACAACGAAGCGGCCGTCAACCGGTCTCCCTTCGTATACTCCAGCGCTCTCATGATCGCCTGACGCTCCAGTTCCGCCAGGGGCACAACCGGTACGGGCGCAAGTGCGGGTGCTGTGGCTGCACCACTCGAATACGAGAACGAAGGTGGGAAGCTCGGGGTCGATGCATCGGGATAGTTAATAGGTTGTGCAAAAGCAGGCGCTGGCGCGGCCATCGGTGCTCGACGCTGCAGTGCATTAACCACACTCGACGGCAGATCCCCTCGATGAAACGAGGGCCCGGAGTTTACCGCCAGCATGTGCTGGATGCAGTTCTCGAGCTCACGCACATTCCCCGGCCAGTCATAGCTCAACAGTGCCTCAAGCACTTCCGGCTCCATCCCCTGCATCCGGCCATAACGCCTGAGGAAGTGCGCAACCAGATGCGGAATATCCTCACGGCGATCCTTCAGAGGAGTAAGCCTCAAAGTCACCACATTCAGCCGGTAGTAAAGGTCGCGGCGGAAGTTGCCCTTCTCTACTTCCTTTGCCAGGTCCCGGTTGGTCGCCGCAATCACCCGGAAGTCGGCTCTCTTCTGAGACAGGCCACCCACCGGGCGATACTCTTTCTCCTGCAGCACTCGCAGCAGCTTCGCCTGCAGTTCCAGCGGCAACTCACCAATTTCATCGAGAAATGCCGTGCCGCCATTCGCCAGCTCAATCAAACCAGCCTTTGAATTGTTTGCCCCGGTAAAAGCACCCTTCACATACCCGAACAACTCGCTCTCCATCAGCGGCCCCACCATCGACGAACAATCGATAGTCACAAAGGGTCCGTCGTGCAAAACGTCATGGATCGATCGCGCTACAACTTCCTTGCCAGTACCCGTCTCGCCAAGCACAAGCACGGGCCAGCGGCATCGCCCCAGCTTGTCGATCAGTCGCTGCAACTGCAGCATTCGTGGCGATTGGCCAATCAGAACTTTGAGATTTTCCTCGAGTGATGAACGCATAGAGACTACACCTTTGGGGTAGTGGGCCGAGCCAGCCAAAAATCTTCAGATTTATTTCGCCTGAGCTGCATATTTTTTACAGTGCTTCTAGGGTACCTGACGCGTCACAAATCCACGATGCCCTTGATCACGTAATTTCCGCGCAAGCGCATCTGCTTCTTCGCGGCTTCCTTCGCCGGCTATCACCCGGTACAACACGGGGCTTCCCTCTTTCTCCACCACACGCACAGGTTTCACAACTCGTTCCACTTCTTTCTTCAACGCTTCTGCTTTCAACCGGTCTTCCGATGCTGCGATCTGCACACCATACTTCTCCACCACTTCGCCTCTTGGAGCATCGATCACAGTCAGCTTCACCATCGCAGTCCCTGGTCCAATCATCGCGATCTCTTCAGCCGCTCTTCGTGACAGATCAATGATGCGATCACCAACGAATGGCCCCCGGTCAGTGATCCTCACGTTCACTCTTTTGCTGTTGCTCTCGTTCTCAACTCGCACCCATGTTCCGAAGGGCATCGTGCGATGCGCTGCTGTCTTCTCGTTCATGTTGAAGACTTCTCCATTGGCACTCGTGCGCCCATGATAAGGGTCTCCATACCAACTGGCAATGCCTCGCTCCGTCTCACCAATCTTCACTGCTCTCACATTTCGTTGCGGAGCTTGCGGCACGCTCTTCGCTGCTTTATTGCGAGAGCACGAAGAGGCCATCACAAGCGCAAAGCCAATAATGACAAGTGTCCGAAGCATTATCGATATCGCCTTTCATCTCCAAAACAATTTTACTTGTAAATGTTTTGGCCTTTCTGCCTGCTCTCAACAAGCATTTTTTTCTTGACATTATTTGCGAAAGACTTTATATCTGAAGCACTGAGTCCTCCTCGCGGGGACTCAAATTGATGTTAGGGAGAATGATTCGAATGAAGAATGCAACCAAGGCAGTAGCAAAGAAAGCCGCTCCGGCAAAGAAGGCCGCTCCGGCCAAGAAGGCCGCTCCGGCAAAGAAGGCCGCTGCTCCGGCAAAGAAGGCCGCTCCGGCCAAGAAGGCTGCTCCGGCAAAGAAGGCCGCCCCGGCCAAGAAGGCCGCTCCGAAGAAGAAGTAGTTTTTCGGTTGCGCTCGCAAGAGCGTGCGATCTTTATTTATTAACCAAACTGGGCCCCGAGAAATCGGGGCCCTTCTTCTTGCTCAAAATCAAAACATCGAAGCTCTCGCCAAACGAAAAGAGCAGAGTTCTGAATTGCATTTCACCCAATGAATTCAGGCCTTCCAGTACATCAGGCCCCAGACCCAGCATCGAAGCCCTCAGGCTCTCAAACGATTCCACTCTCCACCCGGCCTCTGTCGCTGCATCGATCACGGCATCCCAGTCCACATGCGCAGTGATATCTCTCTTGCCCGGCTCGGCCAGCACCTCGTCACTGGCTACATGCTTGCGATAACTCATCAACGACCCACTCGCAAATCTTGCTCTCTCAAGTTTTCGATAGCCATAGTCGATAAGGATGTAGAAGCCTTCTTCGATCGCTTCATACGCTTCATGAAGATGCTTGCTCACTGCGTTGCGCACCTCGCGCACATCCTCAACAGGTCCATGCGGCCACCAGACAAATCGTTCCTCTCGACGCTCAACCTTAAGCATCACATCGCCCTCATAGACATCCACAGGCATGGCATCGATCAATTCGTTCGAAAACAAAATTGCATTTTGTGATTTAGGAATTTGCTGCCCTTCTTCGACACTGCGATAGACACCATCACCAAAGCTTGTGCTCAGCTCGCAACGCCCTGCCCCAATATCCACAAAGCAAGCAAAGCCCGGCATCAGCTTCTCTGCAACTGCTCTCACATATGCGCCAAACACGGGCTGCAACTGCGATGCCGTGAAGAAGTCCCCATCCTTGCCAAAGGGCTCTCCGCGGTAATACCCAAGCCGCTCATCATAGAGAGCCATCTCCATAAACACAGAGAACGGAATCGGGCCTTCCCTTAAGATTCGTTCTGCGATTTTGCGTTCGAGCTCACTCACAAGCTATAGTTTCGGGCATGAGATTGATTCTTGTATTGGCCTTCGCTCTCTCGCTCTCTGCCGCAAGCGAAGAAGCTGCTATCAAAAAAGTCCTCGACGATCAGGCCAAAGCCTGGAATCGCGGCGACATCAACGAATTCGTCAGTGCCTATGAAAAATCCCCCGCCATCACCTTTGTAGGGAAAAACGTTTCCCGTGGCTACGACGGTGTGCTCACCCGCTATCGCACCAACTATCCAGACAAGCTTCATATGGGCACGCTGCTCTTTGAAGAGGTCGAAGTAAAGATGCTCGGTAAGGAGCATGCACTCGTCATCGGCAAGTTTGTTCTCGATCGCACGCAAGCCGGCGGTGGCCCAGCTTCGGGCCGCTGGACTTTGATCGGCCACAAAACCAAAGACGGCTGGAAGTTCATCCACGACCACACCAGCAACTAATAGGGAATCCGCGCTGCAAACTCTTTGCCCGCCTGGATCGCTTCTTCTTCGCTCAACCCCGCAATGCCGCCAATGTAGCTGCCCTTGGCAAACACAAATAGCGGTCCTGCACTCGTTGCGCCATCGAAGTAGCCACCATAAGAAGCCACAAACTTGGGCTCTTTCATCTGGTTCTTGATGTCAAAAATGTAGCTTCCCGCCTGGGTCGCATTGCGGCACCGAATCAAGAGCAGCTTGTACTTCTGCTTGCCGGCCTCATACTCGGCCACATTGCCGCCACAAAGATAAGACAACCCAAGCATTGGTGCCGTTACAACGCCAATGCTTTTCCTGTTCAGAGAAGGGAATCGCACATCCTCAGCAATGGCTCGCGGCAGGTCTGGCAAAGAAGGCTTCTTTACTTCTTCAACCGGTGTTTTGCCCCCGCAAGCCACCAACCAGCCGCAAATGAAAACCACCCAAATCTGCTTCATACGCGATACTCATCCGGACGCCAATCCCGGATTGCCTCCTTGATCTCTTTTGCTTCCATCTTCTCTTCCAGCGCCCTGCGCGCTAGTGCAACTACTTCACCATCTGAGGCGAATCGCAACCCGATCCATTGCGACACACTCACTGCATCCACCCAGCTCGCATCACTGCTGCCCAAGAGTCTTCGTACTCTTGTCTGCTCCTCAAGCCGGATCAACCGGTCCTGCACACGCAAGGCATTCAGCCGCAACTTGAGCACGGCAACTACCAGCCCGCAGCTGACGACAAGTCCCCACGCCACCCCCAAATCTGGCTCCCGCACCAGACGCATTCCCCAATAGACAACATTGAGCAGCATCACTGGCGAAAGAAAAAAGTGATACCAGGGATCCCACCGTTCATGATTTTTATAACTTTGTGCAGGCATAACTTCTCACGTGGGGCGATCATAGCAGAAGGTAATGAATCCTGGTTTGTGTGGAAGCTGCATCTACGTCCGTCGCATCGTCAACGATCGCGGCAGCACCTTCTTTCACTGCGGCCGTGCCAAAGACGACCCCAGCTTCCCCAAGTACCCGCACCTTCCCGTCTTCCACTGCCGGGGCTTCGAAGCAGCTAAAGATACGGACCCGCCTCAATCAACTTCTTCAACTCCGTAACCTCACTTGTGATCCCAAGAGCCAGCATCAGGAGAATCCGCGCCTTCGGGCCTGTCAGACTTCCCGCAAAGATCACCCCGCGATTCCGCAAATCTCTACCTGATCCCTCATACGCGTAGGTATCAAGCACCCTTCCCTGCGCGCATCGTGTCGATAGCAACACAGGCAAGCCCGCATCGATCGCTCGCTGTATCGCAGGCAATGTCATGGGTGGCACATTTCCCCGGCCTGTGCCTTCAATCACAATTCCGCGCGCTCCCATCTCGCGAGCTGCATCGATAAAACGGCCATCAGCTCCCGCATACATTTGAAACAGATCCACCCGAGTCTCAATCGCCGAGGTGTCAATCGTCTGCCGGTACTTCAGCATCCGCGCAAAGTACACCCGGTCTTTATCGACAATCCCAAAGGGCCCAAACACGGGCGATTGAAAGGTCTCAATCGCCTGCGCATCCATCTTTGTCGCATAGGCTGCCGCATGCAATGTCTCATTGAGCAAGACAAAAACACCCTGTCCGCGAGCCCCCTCATCTATGGCTACCCTCACTGCCGCCCGTACATTCGCAGGCCCGTCATAAGAGAGCTCCGACGCATTCCGCATCGCGCCAATCACCACCACCGGCTTCGGCGAATGATGCCGCAAATCAAGAAAGAACGCCGTCTCCTCAAGCGTATCCGTCCCGTGTGTCACCACCACACCGCTCACCTCAGGCCGATCAAGCGAAGCCCTGATCTGCTCTGACAAATCCCACATATGCTGAGGCGTTACCTGTGGCCCGGCCAGCATTCCAAAATCCACCACTTCCAAATTCGCCAGCCGTGCCAGCTCCGGGTCGTGCGCCAAAATCTCTTCACCTGAAAGCGCCGGTACCGCCCCGCCCAAT
>JAPKYY010001000.1 GCA_026394095.1 Acidobacteriota bacterium
CTCAATCTCGAGCGTCAACTTCGCTCCCGCCAAACTCGCCTTCAAACCAAGCTGCTTGTAGATCGACCGCGCATAGTCCCTCGATTCGTCCTCCCACCATCCGCGTCCAAGCCAGATCACCGCCCCGGCAAACAACAGCCCCGCCACCATCGCAACCCGGCCCGACCTTACGCGCTTCACATCCGGCACCACTCCCGGCGCCAGTTGCGATTCCCGCATCGCAGCCCCGGCAATTCCCACAACACCCGCCGCCAGCACCACCATCAAAAACGCCAACACCCCTCCGGTCACCGTATCCATCGTCGTCACTCGCTGCGACATCGCAGGCACAGGCACCGATACCACGCCAGCCCCTCGATCTCCTTCCACCATCGCCCTCACCTGCCATGCACCGCCACGCATAATCCAAAGCCCCCCGGTAAACAACTGCGGGTCTTCTTTCGATTGCACTGCCTGGTCGGGCGTAGGCGGATACTTAGCCCCCGCACCGGTAAGCGCCATAGGCGTAATCCGGATCCCCTTCACATCCTTGGCCGCCGAGCGTATCGATATCTCGGCCACCCCCGGAATCACCAACGGAGGCCGAATCGTCACGTAAAGCGGATAGGGCCCGGCCAGGCCCTCAAAGAAAACATCATTTACGCCAACATGAGCAGCCAGCGGAAAACACAACAATATCGCCGCAGCCAGAATCCTCAACGCTGCACCGTGCGCATCCAGTTGCCAAACCCCAAACCAACTCGCGAGGTCAGCACCGACACCAGTGCCGCCTGCCCCATCACCAGTGCAAAGCCAGCCATCGTCACCTCAGCATCGCGGGTAGCAAACAACCCCCGCCGCTGATACGAATTCGGGTGCACAAAATACCCAAAGTGGTTCGCCCCGAAGAACCAGTTCTTCGCACCATCCGTCACCAGGAAACTGGCAAAGGGCCACTGCACTGCAACAAACACTCCAAGAAAGATCAAGCCGCCCCCAACGGCCTGCAACCACAGCGATCGCTTCTCAAACCTCTGCCAGAACAAATCAATTGCAACGGCCGGAATCAACAAAAGCAGCGGAAAACCGGGTGGTACAAAGTAAGTCGTCGGATAGTAAACCGGCCCCAGCTTCGGCTCTGCCGGAAACAGCGGCAAGATCCACAAAAAGCCCAGCAAAAAAACTGTGTACACACCCGCAGTGATCGTAGCCGCCCACTTATGCCCGCTAGCCCGCGACATCGCCGCCAGCGCCAGCGGTACAAACAGGCAAACACTCCGGTAAAAGAAAGCCGTGTGCATCAATACCCGCGACGTGAGCTCAAGAATCAAGATCGTAAACGTAATCAGAATCAACCCGCCCAGATAAAGAAAGAGTCGTTCCAGCTTCTGCCGCTTCTCGGCACTAGCCCGGTTCATCTCACCAAGCGCCAGAATCAACCCACCCACCTGCACAGACAAAAAACCAAAAATCAACAACACATGCGGCGGCGAAATAATCTTCACATCCAGGCCATAAGCGTTGTGCCACCAGTCATCAAACGGAGCAGAAGTTAGCATCGCCACCCCACCCCAGGCCACCAGAAAAGCACCCAGCGGCGCGCGCAAACCAAAGATCTGAACCGTATTGGCCCGATCCGGATTCCCGATGCCAAACGAATTCGAAAAGATCAACCAGCCAGAACTGATCCCCCCAAGCACACCGCACAAGTAGATTGCGATATGAGCAGGAGTCCAGAAGTTATCCCGGCCAATCGACGTATGCCACGAGATATCCCAATGAGCCCCAATGATTGCCGAAGTGCAAGCCATCGCCATGCACCAAACCGTCCACGGAATACTCTCCGTGCGATCCGCCGCAATGCTGCGAGCACCCAACATCTCTACATGTGTAGCCATAAACAAACTCCTGTCTACTTCGGCAAAGAAATATGCGCCAACATCTTCTCAACGTATTTCGCGATCACATCGGTTTCCAGATTCACGCGATCACCCACAACACGCCTCTGCAAATTCGTATGCGTCCACGTGTGGGGAATGATGGTCACACCAACGCGTCGCCCCTCAACATGAGCCACCGTCAAGCTGATCCCGTCAATAGCAATCGACCCCTTAAACACCAGATACCGTTCCAGCTCCACCGGCAACTCAATCGTCAGCCACCAGTTCCCCTCACCCAGCTCCTTCAACTCAACAATCGAACCCACCCCGTCCACATGGCCCTGCAAAATATTTCACTAAAGCTGGCGCATGCACCCGCAACCGCCCACCGGTCACCTGCGGTGTAAACGAAACCACCTCGCCCAGACCTTCAATCAATCCTGTAAACATCTAGCCCTTCTTCAGCCAAGCCTCAACGGCAAATTCTTCCGGCGCCACCGGATGCAACTTCACATCCTCCAGCAGAATCGCATCTGCCCTGCGCCGCCTGCCCAATCCACCAGCAATCGGTAAACTCTGCATCCCGCCCAGAATCTTCGGCGCATAGTAGAAAAACACCTTATCCACTACCTCGCTATCGAGCGCCCCCCAATTCACCTTGCTGCCGGCTTCGATCATGGCCGACAGATACCGCCGCCGCCCAAGTTCCTGAATCAGCAATTCCAGACTCACCCGCCCGGTCTCACTGTCAAACACCATCACCTCAACACCCTTGTCCTCAAGCGCCTTCCGGCGAGCTGGCGATGCCGCAGTAGTTGTAGCCACCATCACATCGTTATCAGCCGTCACAACCATCCGCGAAGTCAGCGGCAGTCGCAACTGAGAATCCAGCACAACTCGCAACAAAGGTCGAGACCGTTCTACGCCCGTCCGGTCCGTAAGCAAACAATCATCGGCCAGCACCGTGCCAATGCCGGTGATCATCACATCGCTCCAGTGCCGGATGCTCTGCACGTGCCGCCGTGCGGATTCACTCGTAATCCAGCCCTCGTTGTCCTCAGGCGCAGCAATCTTCCCGTCCAGCGTCACCGCACTCTTCAGCGTCACCAGCGGCCGCTGCGTCCGCATGAAGTGCGTAAACGGCTCATTGATCCTAGCCGCCTCCACCTGCGCGATGTGATCCATCTCGACACTGATCCCCGCCGCCCGCAGCCTGTGCATCCCTTCGCCCGACACCATCGGGTTCGGGTCCTGCATAGCCACAAAAACCCGCTTCACTCCCGCAGCAATCAACACATCCGCACAAGGCCCGGTACGCCCGTGATAGCTACAAGGCTCAAGCGTCACATAAACATCGGCATCCTTGGCCGCCGCACCAGCCTGCGCCAGCGCCACCACTTCTGCATGGTCCTTGTTGGCATAGATGTGAGCCCCGCGCCCAACCACCTCGCCATCACGTACGATCACGCAGCCCACACTCGGGTTCGGGCTGGTCTGCCCCATCCGCGCC
>JAPKYY010000555.1 GCA_026394095.1 Acidobacteriota bacterium
AATAGCCTGGTGCAGAACGGCGTGAATCTGACGACGAGCTTTCTCTATAATTCGGGCGGGGAGATGACGAAGATCACGTTTCCTCTGGGTGGGGAGATGCTTTGGAATTACACGAACCAGAGTTTTGCCGGGAGCCGGCAGATGCGAGAAGTGCTGAGCCGCGATTTTCGCAAGGCAAGCGGGGCAGCCACCGTCAATTATGCATTTACGCATCCGGGCGGGGATTCGAGCCTGAAGTATCACTCGGAGACGACGCTGGCGACCCGTCCAATGTAGGGCAGCGGCGTTGGAGCTTCTTTACTACGACGGATTACAGGCAGGGGTTGAGCTCCAAATATGAAGAGCTCGATAACTGGGTAGTGAAGAGCCGCGTCGAGAATACCTGGACGCAGAATGCTTACTGGCCTTCGACGACAGTGATGCCCTATATCTCTGAGGTGATGAATACGATTGATGTGGGCCTGAGTTCTCAGAAGCAATCGCGGACGACGCAGGCGATTGACGCTTATGGCAATAACTGGGGCACAAATACTTATGCCTACAACAGCCCGACGACACATTTGCGGGGGCCTTGATGACGAGTGCGAACGACGGCTATGCGTTGAGGACCATGGCCTACAACCTGGCTGGCCAGCCAGTGAACAGTTCGGACGGGCAGGGGCTTTCGCAATCCGTGACTTATGGGGGAGTGGGTGGCAGCATGGTGCCGACCCAGATTACTCCGAATAGCAATTCGTCACTGGGGAGTTCGATGAACTGGAATGGGTTTTTGGGGCTGACCAGTGTTTCAAGGGGGAATGGGGCGAGCCAGTATTTTGGTTATGACGCTTACGCACGGCCATCGACAACAAGCTCCGCAGATGGGGCTTCGACGAGTTACACCTATTCGACGAGTCCGGCGATGTCGACGGCGTCGATCAATGCCCGGTGGTCGAAGACATATTATGATGGCGTGGGGCGGCCGGTGAAGGTGGAGACGGGCGATGCGGGCGGGGTAAAGTCGACGGTAGATACCGAGTATGAGCCTTGTGCGTGTTCGCCGATGGGGAAGATGAAGCGGGTGTCATTGCCTTATGCTCCAGGTGGAACGGTCTATTGGACTGTGTACACCTACGACGGCCTGGGCAGAACTTTGAGCGTGGCGCAGCCGAATGGTTCGGGGACGACGACTTACTTGTATGTGGGCAATACCGTTAAGGTGACCTCGCCGAGTGGGAAGTGGAAGCAATATGAGATGGACGCGATTGGGCGGATGACGCTGGTGACGGAGCCCCGGCCAGGAGGAGGGACCTACACTACCAGCTATGGCTATAACGTGGCGGGCAAGCTAGTGAGCGTTTCGATGCCCCGGGATGGCGTGACGCAGACTCGCACAGTCACCTACGATACGACGACGCAGAGCCGGTTGTTGTCGGCTACGAATCCTGAGAATGGGACTGTGAACTACACCTATAACGCCGATGGCACGACTGCTACGAAGACTGATGCCAAGGGGATCAAGACGGAGTTTTCCTACGATGCCTACAAGCGGGTTTTGCAGATGCGGAAGCTGACGCTTGTGTCGAGCGT
>JAPKYY010000954.1 GCA_026394095.1 Acidobacteriota bacterium
CGATGACAGAAGAAGCCCGCCGCTTCGTCCGCGACCTCGCCTGGGGCGAGCGTAACTTCATGGACTTGCTCACGGACCCCCACGGCTATCTCAGCGCAGACCTCGCCGCAATCTACGATCTCCCCGTACCCACCCGCGAATACGAACGCGTCCGCTTCGCAGAGAAATCCGAACGAGCAGGCATCCTCGGCCAGGCCCTGTTTCTGGCCAGCACCGCGAAGCCCGACGACACCTCACCCACCGCGCGCGGCCTCTTCGTGCGTGAACAACTACTCTGCCAGCACGTACCGCCCCCACCTCCGGGAGTCGACACCAATCTGCCCGTTTTGTCAGAAGACAAACCCTTGACCAACAAAGAGCGCCTTGGCGTGCACCTCTCTTCCCCCACCTGCGCTGGCTGCCACACGCTCATCGACCCGATCGGCTTTGGCTTTGAAAAATTTGATGCCATCGGCGGACGCCGTGAAGCGGCAAAAATCCTCTTCAAGGACGACAAGAAATCGATTGACCTGCCGCTAGACACCAGCGGCTACCTGGCCGGCATCAAGTCGGCCAACTTCACCAACCCTCGGGAACTGGGCGAAATCCTCGCCCGCACCGAGATCTGCCAGGAGTGCATCGTCAAGCAACTCTTCCGCTACACCACAGGCAGACTTGAAACCCTGGCCGACCGCCCCATGATTCAGGACCTCACCAAGCGCTTCCGCAACTCGCAATTCCGCTTCAAAGAGCTTATGCTAGGCCTAGCGGTCCACCGCGCTACAGTAACGGAGAAAGGACGATAGATGGCCAACGTAATCACTCGTAGAATGCGAATCTCGCGGCGCACCCTGCTGCAAGGTTTGGCACTCCCACCGCTCGTCTCGATGTTCAACTCCACCGGCACTGCCTATGCAGCGCCCGGCAAAACCACCGCGCCCATCGAAAGCCGCTTCGTCCTCTGGTTCAACGGCAACGGCGTCCCCGAGCGCTACTGGATTCCAACCGAAACCGGCCGCGACTTCCAACTCTCCCCCTGCCTGCGCCCTCTCGCTCAGTACCGCGATCAACTCCAAGTCCTCTCCGGCCTCGACAACTCAGCCGCCGCCCTCCCCGGCCCCGGCAACGGCCATCACAACTCGATGAGTGCATTGATGAGCTGCACCACCTTCACCGGCCGTGGCGCAGGCGGAGCATCCATCGATCAAGCCATCGCCGGCAAAATCGGCGGCGACTCCCGCTTCCGCTCTCGACAAATTGGCGTCTCGCAGGAATCCTTTGGCGAAAGCATCCAGCGCAACATGAGCTGGGCTGGCTACGATCGCGCCCTGCCACCAGAGATGATCCCGAGCCGCCTCTTCTACCGTCTTTTCGGCGCCCGCGAAATCAGTTGGGTAAACCGCAAGCGCTCGATCCTCGATGCAGTGCGTGAAGATGCAAAGACCCTCAAAACCAAGCTGCCCACCGACGACGCACAGCGAGGCCCACGCCCTGATCACCAGACAGACCCGTGTTGCCTCCTACATGCTTACCAAGTGCCAGGGCCTCGCACGCTTCCCCTGGCTTGGCTACACCGCAGCACGCCATCACGATTACACCCATCAGGACGGCAAGGCTCCCGGTGCGGATGGCCTCGACGGCCAACGCATCCTGCGCGATATCTGCCGCTGGCACGTCGAAGAATTCGCCTATCTCCTCGGCCGTCTCAAATCAACGCCCGAAGGCGACGGGACTCTCCTCGACAACACCGTATTGCTCTTTGTGCACGAACACGCTGAAGCCAATAGCCACAAGAACAACGGCCTCGCCGCAATTGTCGCGGGCAATGCAGGCAAGCGACTGGCGCTTGGCCAGCACAGCAAGGTTACCGGTACGGTTGGGGATCTTTACCTCACACTGGCCGATGACGGGCTTCAGGCCGGCTTGGGCAAATACCCAACAGCGGCCAAGCGCATGGGCGAGATCCTCGTCTCGGCCTAGTAGCGAATCTCGCACCCGGGCAGAGCGGTACGCAGTTGCTGCACTGCTGCCTCGGTAATCTTCGTATCCTTCAGGTCGATCTCCTTCAGAGACTTCCAATCGCGCAACAGGCCAATTGCTTCATCGGTAATACGTTTGGAGCGATGAAGACTCAACCGTTCCAACTTCGGCAGTCCGCGCCGCAGCGGCTCAAGACTGATCGCGGTCACGTTGCTGCCCCCGATGCGCAGCTCACGCAGATTCGTCAATGTAGCAATCGCTGCCACACCAGACTCCGTGAGGCTCACGCTCCAAAGCCCCGAATCGGTTCGTTGGGGCCCGCTGAGGTCCAGGTATTCCAGCGTAGGCATCAGCCGCAAAGCTTGCATCCCGGCATCGGTAAGCTTGTTGCCGCCAAGGGTGAGCTGCTTCAACCGCGGCAGCGAGGTGAGCAGTTCAATCCCGTTATCCGAGATCTGCGCGAAGCCCAGATCAATCGACTCAAGCGCCGTCAGCGCGCCCAGATAACCCATCGTCGTATCGGTAACTTTGGTGCCACGCAAGTCAATCCGTCGTAACTGCTTCCAACCCTTCACCGCCGACGCGCCCTCATCGGTAATCAGCTCGGCATAACGCAGATTCAAGTCTTCGAGGCCCGCGAGAGCTTTCAGTTGCAACAGGCCCTGATCGGTGATGCGGGTCATCGATAAATCCAGCCGCTTCAAGCCCACCTGCCTTGACAGCGCAGGCAAATCGGCATCCGTAATCCAGCAGGCCCGCAGGTCGACAGAATCGCGAGTGGAGCTTCCGCAATCAAGAGCCAGAAAGGCGAGCATCAACAAGTTCATGGCGATCAGCTTCCCCTTCGATTTGGCAGCTTCGAGTCACGGTCCCAGACGATCTTGGCCTTGGGCAGCGCCTTCACCAGACGGGCATGTCCCTGTTCAGAGATAAGTGTGTGATAGAGATTTGCATACTGCAAAGTCTGCAGGGCCGCGAGACTATCTACAGCCTCATCGCTCAGGTTCGCGCTGTCCAAACGCAACTCCTTCAGCGGCAAGGCAATGAGCTGCTTCAGCCCTTCATTGTTGAAGGTGGTGTAGTCGAGGTTGAGTTGCTCGAGCTTGGTGAACAAACGAATCGTCTCGGCCGATGCCCCGGTCAAACGAGTCCGCACCGCCTCCAGTCTTCGCAGATTCACAAGCGTGCCCAGTGCCGCAAAGCCTTTTGCCGTAAAGCGCCCATGATTGAGCCGAAGCTCTTCCAGCCCAGTCAGACGGGCAATCTGCGCCAGCCCCGCATCCCCGATATCGGTGCCAGTGAGATCCAGCACACGAAGCGCGGCAAAGGAACCCAACTGCGCAAGGCTTGCATCGGCAAGATCGGTGTAGGCAAGATTCAATTTGCTCAAAGAAGCCAGATGCACCAGGGCTTCAGCCTTGATGCTGGTAGAGCTAAGATCGAGTTCCTGCAAGGCCGGTGGCAAGGGCCCTAGCGAGCGCACCAGCGTCCCTGCAAGGCTCAATGATTCCAGCTTCTGCAATCCGGCCAGTTGCGCCAGCCCGCGGTCAGACACGGTTGTAGACCCAAGCCGCAGGCGTTTCAGCGTGCGCAAGCGTCCAATCGACGCAAGGCCAAGATCACCGATCTCTGTCGCATCAAGATCCAGTTGTTCCAGCTCCTGAAGCCCGGCGATAACGCTCAGTTGCGCGTCGTTCACCTGTGTGCGTGCCAAAGACAAAGAGCGAATACGCCCGCCACGCAATTCGGCCAAGCCCCCCAGAGAATCTGTAACCCAGCGGGCAATCGTTGCTTCGCCAGCTCCTGCCGCCGGAGCCGCGCCACTATTCTTCGACACACGATTGCCTCCCGAGAAATCCACCTTGCATCCCGGTAAAGCCCCGCGCAGCTTATCAACTCCAGACGCCGTAGCGCGCGTGTAACGCAAGTCGAGAAAAGCAAGCTCACGCAATCCGGCTAACCGGGCAACGCCCGCATTGGTCAGCTCGGCGCGATAGAGGTTCAGCTCACGCAGCTTCGGCAAGCCGGCAAGAGTTTCAGCCCCCGCGTCCGTCACCGGCCAACCCAGCAGATTCAGCTTGCGCAAATTCTGAAGTCCCTTCAGATGGGCAACTCCGCGGTCACTGATCTTGAGGCCATAAAGATCAATCTCCTCAAGAGTATTCAGGTTAGCCAGATAGGCAAGGCCCTCGTCGGTCACAAGGGTGTCACGCAGATTCAAGCGGCGCAGCTTCTTCAAGCCCACAAGGTTCTTGAGCACCTCATCGGTAGCAGTGGAGTAGCTGAGGTCCAACCCCTCAAGCTGGGCAAATGGTGCAAATGAGAAGTTGCGAATCCGCCCCTGTGCCAGCCGTAGCTCCTTCAGGTTCACCAGCGCCTCGATGTACTTCAGACCCTTATCCTGCACATTCACGTTGGTCAGAAAGTGCAAGCTGAAGTGCAGCTTCTCGAGGCTCACAATCGGCGCCAGAAACTTGAGCTCATCATTGGCATCCAGCCGGCTACCAGCCCCCGGATTCCAGCTCGGGCCAGGCAGATATAGCTACTTCAGTTGCTTGAGGCCAGAGAGCTGCTCCAGGTCTTTGGGTTCAATGATCGTTCCATAGAGATCTACAACAGAGAGCACCAGAGGGTCTTGCTTCGGAAGCGCAGAAAGATCAGCAATCGGCTGTGCATTCCCAACCACAACCACACGCCCACCCTGCCGGATCACCCACTCGGCCACCGGGCGATCCGGCTGCGCATACACTACGAGCTGGGCAAAGGCCAGAAGCCAAAGTTTCACGGCTTTATTATCTCAATCATGGCGGAGCTCTGGGATTTCTTGCGCTAAGAATGTATAATCCAGCAACTGTGTCTGGATAACCACATTGTGAGCATAGATAGAACAAACTACGGAGAAATTGAAATCGGCTTTCACCGGGTCAGGCCCGAAGCCTACGAAGTAGAACTGCGTGTTCACGACCCTGATCCCAAGAATCAGGCCATGCATTCTCCGGCAAGAGGGCAGGCCGCTATCGACATTGCTGCCCTGGCCGACCTGGAAACTGCTCCTCAGGAATACGGCCAGCTTCTGGCCTCTTATGTTTTTGCAAACCAGCAGATCTTGCTTCAGTTCGCAAAGTCACAGGCCGCCTTCAAGTCTGGCTTCCGGTTGCGAATTCAGATCGCCGAGAGCGCGCCGGAACTGCACAGTCTGCGGTGGGAATTGCTGCGCGATCCCGCCACCGGCCTCTCCCTCGGCACCTCAGAGCGAATCCTGTTTTCACGATTTCCCGCTAGCCTCGATTGGCGCGAGATCAACCTGCGTCCCAAGGCCAAACTCAAGGCGCTGATCGCAGTGGCCGCGCCGTCTGACCTTCAAAGCATGGGCTTCGCGCCGGTGCCGGAAGCTGAAGAGAAGGCGCGCGCACTAAAGGCCCTTGAAGGCATTGAGGTACAGACCCTCGCGCAACCGCTGACACTAGCGAAGCTGGCGGATTCGGTTCGCGGGATGGACATCGTTTATCTCGTTTGCCACGGCGCAATGCTGCCTGGTGAAGAGCCACTTCTCTTTCTTGAAACCGAAGAGGGCAAGACAAAAGCCGTTCCT
>JAPKYY010000431.1 GCA_026394095.1 Acidobacteriota bacterium
CCAGGGATCGATGGCACCTTCGTTCAGGGCGAGGCCCGGGTTGGGGATTACCTTTTCAAGGTCGTAATCCATTTCGCGGCCAAAGCCCTGGCAGGTGGGGCAGGCGCCGAAAGGATTGTTGAAGCTGAAGAGGCGGGGCTCAGGATCTTGAAACTCTGTTGAGCAGGTTTTGCACTGGAATTTTTCGTTGAAGCGTAGCTGGCGGGGGGAGTCGGTACCGGCTTGCTCGAAGATCAGTTCCCCGCCCTCGCGGTAAGCGATTTCGATTGCGTCGACAAGCCGGGAGCGGATGTCGGCGGCCATGACGAGACGATCTACAAGTGCAAACACGGGTGAGTTGAAGTTGAGTTCGAGTAGAGATTCCGGACTGGAGAACTCAAAGATGCGACCGTTTTGGTAGAGGCGGGTGAAGCCCTTCGAGCGCAGGTCAAAGAGGCGGTCACGGAGGGCATCGGACTTCAGTTTTTCCTGAGTGATGGGGAAAAGTGCATACCAGCGCGTGCCTGCGGGTTCTTCCATCAGGCGGTGGGCGACCAGATCGACGGAATCGCGCACGACAGGGACGTCGCATTTGGGGCACCAGGTTTCGCCTGCCCGGGCATAGAGGAGCCGGAGGAAGTCGTAGATTTCGGTAGAGGTTGCGACGGTGGAACGGGGGTTGCGAGTGGTGTTCTTTTGCTTGATGGCAACGGGCGGAGCAAGGCCAAAAATATCGTCGACGTCGGGCTTTTCCATGCGCTCGAGGAATTGCCGCGCGTAGGCGGATAAGCTCTCGACATAACGGCGCTGACCTTCGGCATAGACGGTGTCAAAAACCAGCGATGATTTGCCGGAACCGGACACACCAGTGACTACAGTCAACACGTTGTGAGGGACGTTGAGGGAGATATCCTTGAGGTTGTGAACACGGGCACCAAGGATCTCAATCGAATTGGAATCCACCCGCGTTTTCGCTTTTTCTTTCCTGATTTTTTGAGTATACCAACGCGATGACCCTAGCCCGACGTTTGCATGACTGGTTTCGAAAAAACCAGCGAGATTTGCCCTGGAGGCGAACAAAAGACCCGTATGCGATCTGGCTGTCGGAGATCATGCTGCAGCAGACGCGGGTGACGGCGGTGATTCCGTATTATGAGCGTTTTCTCGCGCGTTTTCCGACCTATGAGGAATTAGCAGCAGCGAGCGAATCGGAGTTGCTGGCGATGTGGAGTGGGCTTGGGTACTACTCGCGAGCCAGGAATTTGCAGAAAGCAGCAATTCTGATGGTGGAGATGGGGGGCTTTCCTTCTACTTACGAGGAGATCCGTGAGCTGCCTGGAGTTGGAGACTATACGGCGGCTGCCGTAGCGAGTATTGCATTCGGTTTGCCGCGGGTGGGGCTGGACGGAAATATCGTCCGGGTAATGGCGCGATGGACGGCTGAATCAGGGGACGTAAAAACATTTACAATTCGTACACGATTACAGCAAGTGGCTCAGAATCAGATGGATACAAAGTATCCGGGCATCTATAAGCAGGCGTTAATGGAATTGGGCGCTACTATCTGCTTGCCAAAGGCACCCAAATGCCTTTACTGTCCAATAAATGATGATTGTGTTGCGAGGCTTCAGGGGCTTCAAAACACCATCCCGATAAAGATAGAAAACACGACTCGAATCTCCGAAGAGAGAACGGTCTTGTGGATTCGCAAAGGTGAGGAGTTGCTGGTTTGGCAGCGACCGCCGGAGAGCAAGCGGTTAGCTGGCTTTTGGGAACTGCCGGAACCCGAGACATTAACTCAAGCCAAGTTGTTTGAGCAATTGGGTGAATTTTCTCATTCCATTGTGAATCACAAGTATCGAATAATTCTAAGGGAAGCGAAACTGCGTGGAGGCGCGGGGGATCTCTGTCAATGGGTTCGGCTGGACCAATTGAAGGATCTGCCGATAAGCACCGTGCTTCGCAAGAGTCTAAGACTATTAAAACTGGATCCGCGACAACAGCGGAATGAAGGGGTTAGTTGAATTTATGAATCGTAACAAGTGGATATTGACGGGGAAATTTGCGGCGGTCTTGAGCGTGCCGTTTGTATTATGGGCTTATAACTCGGGCGCACCGCAGCGGAGTACTGGAGCGCCTGGGGATCAGACTTGCCTCCAGAGTGGATGCCATGTGGGGACGCGGACGAATGATTCGCCCAACCTGGAGATTTTGTGGGAAGGCGGAGCGAACTACCAGCCTGGGGTGAGACAGAAGTTCACGGTAAGGATTACCGATACTGCGCGGCGTTATGGGTTTCAGGCATCTGCTCGGCTTGAGAGCAGCACAATCAATGGTGCTGCAGGATCTTTCCGGCCGCTGAGTACAGCAACCTATGTGATTTGTGACAACGGGCAGGACCGGCCGGCCACCGGTTGCCCGGCTTCTGCGCCCGTCGAGTTTATTACCCACAGCGCCCCGAGCATCAGCAATACATTTGAATTTGAGTGGACACCACCAGCAAGTCAGGCGGCTGGTGCCGTGATGATTTACGTTGCAGCAAATGCAAGCAATGGGCCCGCGCCTTCGGGAGCAAAGGTTCACTTGAAGAGTATTCGCTTGCAGCCGGGTGCCGGTGGCGGTGGAGCGAGACCAACCATTAGCCAGGGTGGAGTTGTACAAGCGAGCGCGTTTGGAGGAGGAAGCACAATTAGTGCTGGATCATGGATTGAGATTTTCGGTCAAGATCTTGGCAATCTGCCTCCAAATGAAGCATTTGCAGTTTGGGACAACTCATTTAACAACGGAGTCGCCCCGACGAATCTTGCAAACACGAGGGTAACTGTTGATGGAAAAGCCGCGTTCATCGCTTTTGTCAACAAGGGCCAAGTAAACGTTCAGGTTCCAGATGGGATTGCTACTGGTTCGCCAGTTGAAGTTAAGGTAATCACGTCGGGAGGCGAAAGTGCGCCGCTTGTCGTAACCAGTCGGCCGCGCTCCCCGGGAATTCTCGCACCACCGGCGTTTCGGAGCGCTTCTGCCAGACAATTTGTAGTGGCAGAATTCCCGGACAGCACGGCTAACGTTCGTGTCTTTGCTGGATTACCTGGATCTGTCGCTGGAGTGAACATGCGACTTCCAAAACCGGGTGATCGTCTAGTGATTTATGGCGTCGGATTTGGCGCAACTAGTCCAGCGATAGCAGCCGGCACGGCCCCTGCCATAGCAAGCAGGATCCCAGGTGTTCAAGTGCTATTAGGAAATGCCCCAGTTACCACAGAATATGCGGGACTCGCGCCGAGTGCTGTTGGGCTTTATCAATTCAACATCATTGTGCCAAATGTCCAAGCTGGCGATAACGAAATCGTTTTCACCGTAGATGGTGTGAGGACGCAGAGCAATGTCTTTCTGACGACGGGCAATTAGCCGTTGTCTTGCAGTACCAATCCAGTTGATAGGGGTCTAACCAAGATGTTGAATAAAATTTTCTGGTGCGCCGTTTTGTCGGCGCTACCATCCCTGATGTATGCGCGCAGTGCAGGTTCGCCGATCCGGCGTACGGGTGCTGCCATTGACGGCGGTGGCGATTGTGCCGGGTGTCACCAGACATTCCGGCCAGCCAATTCCGATAGCCGCGGCTATGTTCGAATCACTGCCGTGAACTACACGCCAGGTAAGAAACAAATGATCCGTGTTCAGGTTTATCATCCTGAGGCGGCGCGCTGGGGCTTTCAGCTTACGGCTCGTCAGACTAAAGACGAAAATCTAAAGGCGGGAGTTTTCACGCCGAACGACAATGTACAAGTGAATTGTGATCCGGGTGGGAATGCGCCTTGCGGGACAGACCGTGAGTTTGCAACACACCTTGTTGCATCGACGCGAAGTGGAGCAGCCGGATTAGCTACCTATAGCGTGGAATGGACGCCACCTGAAGCTGGCACTGGAGATGTAGTACTTTACGCAGCAGGAAATGGTGCCGATGGCACTGGCTCCAATACGAACGATAGAATCTACACGACAAGCCTAAAGATCTCTCAAGCAGCAGCACTGGCGCGCCCCACCGTGAGCAATGAAAGCGGCGTGGCCTTGCAGGGCTTTGGTGGCGGAAGAAATATTGCCCCCGGAAGCTGGATCGAAATCTTCGGAGCGAACCTGACCAACGTGACACGCGAGTGGGCGGCATGGGACTTCGCTGGTGCGAATGCACCGAAGTCACTTGAAGGTGTCGGCGTCACAGTAGGAGGCAGAGATGCCTTTGTTCGTTTTGTGAGCCCTGGGCAGGTAAACGTGCAGGTACCGGATGGAATTGGTACAGGCCCGGTAAATGTGGTGGTAACCAATGAAGCTGGCGCGAGCGCAAACATCCCGATGACGGGTGTGGCGCGTGCTCCGGGAGTATTGGCTCCAGCCAACTTCAATGTAGGCGGCCGTCAGTTGGCGGTTGCCTTGTTCAGCGACAACACTACCTTCGTGGCACGAGCCGGTGAGATCGCTGGGGTAACCAGTCGCCCAGCCAGAGCCGGTGAGACGATCACCCTCTATCTGGTTGGTGCCGGGGCAACCAATCCGGCGGTTCCTGCTGGAACTATTGCCAGTGGGACGCCTTTGCTGACCAATGCTACCGTTCGCTTCGGCGATGCGCCAGCAACCGTGAGCTACGCAGGTCTTGCGCCCGGGGCGATCGGCCTTTACCAGTTCAATGTAGTGGTGCCGAATGTTGCCGCTGGCGATGTTCGTCTGGCCATCTCGGTGGACGGCGTGGCAGTAGCGCAAACGTTGACCACAGTCGTAGGAAACTGAGAATTTTTGTTGCTGCTTTGCACTAGATCACCAGTGCAAAGCAGCAACCTGACGATTTTCCTAATTGCATTCTTTGGGGCGGTAGCGGGGCAACCTGTTACCGCCCAATCTTTATTGTTGCGACCGGAATACTCAGAAGCCAGCATTGGCAGCACAGCAAGCAGCCGGGCCGGAAGACTGGCACCAAATACTGTTTTTACGATTTACGGATCAGATCTCTCTTTCATTACCTGGGCGGTATCGCCGCCGGAGATTCTGAACCAGAACCTTCCGACATCGACACCACGCGGAGAAGTGTATGTTCAGTTGCAGGGACGCCGGATCCCACTGTTTTTTGTTTCGCCCAAACAGATCAATGCGCTAATCCCAGCCGATGGGTGATTAGTGCCGAGTCACCTGCAGAAGAAGACGAAGTTGTTGTGGTTTACGGTACGGGCTTTGGAGCGGTTGGGGCAATTGAGAATGGGGTGTTGGCACCATCGCGACCAGCGCAGGTGTTGCGTGCACGTGACTATCGGATACGGATTGACGGAGAAGAATTAGCCGCCGAATCACTGCTTTATGTTGGGGCAACCCCGTTTTATGCCGGGCTCTTTCAGGCAAATTTGCGCCTGCCAAAGGCGCTTGGGGAAAACGTCAGGATCGAAATTGGCGTCGGCGGCAACTGGAGCGGGCCGGACTTGAGACTGAATACGAAGAAAATCGCAACTCAGTGACTGTCATCGGCGTTACACCGATAGAGGCTAAGATGAGAGTCATGCGTAGTGCTTTGATTGGTTTACTTGCTTTGAGTCTGTTGGCGCAGGACCCGGCAGCACCTGTCGCCAGGAGTTTCACCATTGAGACGGGTACGCGCATTCCGCTGACAATGCTGAATAGCGTGAGCACGAAACATGCAATCGAAGGAGACCGGCCGGGGTCGAGCGTAGCTGGTACGGTTACTAGTCTGAAGCGGCCTGGCAAGATCAAGGGGAAAGGCGAACTCTATGTTCGATTTGACACTCTGATATTGCCGAACGGGGTAACACGTGATTTCAAATCGCGATTGGGCTCCATCGACGGGCGTGACAATCAGGGTTTTGATCGCGAAGAAGGACGGATCAAGGGCGAGGGGAACAAGGCCGGCGATGCGCAGACTGTGGGCGTTGGGGCAACTACGGGCGCGACAGTAGGTGCCATTGGCGGGGCAG
Organism: Acidobacteriota bacterium; assembly: GCA_026394095.1. GTDB lineage: Bacteria > Acidobacteriota > Terriglobia > Bryobacterales > Bryobacteraceae > Bryobacter. Next base: position 5,949 of record JAPKYY010000431.1, read on the forward strand.
TTGGTGGCAGCACCGGCATGGGCCTGGGCATTGGCGCCGGGGCTGGAGCAGCCGTTGCATTGATGGGTGTATTGCTGACGCGTGGGCCGGACGTAGTGTTAGCCAAGGGGTCGACCGTTGAGATGCTGCTCGACCGGCAATTGGTCTTCACCGAAGACGAAGTGGAATTTCAAGGGAGCAACAACTACCGGCGCAGCAGCGACGGCAGTGGCCCAGTGAATAACAAAAAATCGAATACCGGTGGCTTTGGCCGTCGCCTTCCGATCCCTTAATGGAATAGAATCCCAGAGTGCCCTATTTACTTGCACTCGATGAAGGAACGACGAGCGCCCGCGCCGCCGTTTATGATGAGCAGGCCCAACGCGGCTCCATTGAATCTGTCAGTTTTAATCTGAATTACCCGCATCCCGGCTGGGTGGAAGTGGATGCCGACGTAATCTGGGGATCGCAACTGGCTGCCACCCGGCGCGTGCTGGACGTCTCGAAGATTGACCCCAAAGAAATTATTGCTCTGGGTATTACCAACCAACGGGAAACCACCGTGGTTTGGGAGAAATCCACGGGAAGACCGGTGGGACCCGGAATCGTTTGGCAATGCCGCAGGACTGCTTCGTTTTGTGAAGAACTTTCGCGCGGGCCGAAAAAGCGGATGATCGAAGAGCGGACGGGCCTTGTAATCGATGCCTACTTCTCAGGATCAAAGCTGCGCTGGTTGCTCGAACAGACTCCAAATGGAAGAACACGAGCTGCCAATGGCGAATTACTCTTTGGCACAATCGATACCTGGTTGATCTGGAAACTGACTGATGGCAAAGTGCACGTCACCGATACGACCAATGCTTCGCGCACGATGCTGATGAATCTGAAGACTGGCGAGTGGGATCAGGAATTGCTCGAGATCTTCGACATTCCTGTTGTGATGATGCCCAAGATCGTGGGTTCTCGTGAAGTTGTTGGAGTTACGTCGGGAGATCTGTTTGGAGCGGAGATTCCAATTGCCGGAATCGCGGGAGACCAACAAGCGGCGCTCTTTGGCCAGGCTTGCTTTCATCCGGGCCTGACAAAGAACACGTATGGGACGGGTTGTTTTGCCTTGATGCAGACGGGATCGCAAATGCCGGTGTCGGCCAACCGCCTGCTGGCGACACGCGCAGCCTGCGAAGGCCGTGACCCGCGCTATGCGCTGGAAGGGAGCGTCTTCGTTGGCGGTGCTGCAATGCAGTTTCTACGGGACAACGTGGGTCTTTTTGGTGATGTAGCGCTGACGGGAGAACTGGCAGCAACTACGCCGGATACGGGTGGAGTGTATCTGGTTCCGGCGTTTACAGGTATGGGTGCTCCCTATTGGGACCCGGACGCACGTGGGCTGATCTGCGGGCTAACCAGGTCCACTTCGCGGGCACAACTCATCCGGGCATGCCTTGAGAGCATTGCGTATCAGAGCTACGACTTGTTTGAGGCGATGAAGGCCGATACAGGCCAGGCACTCAAGGAATTGCGGGTGGATGGTGGTGCGGCAGCAAATGACTTCCTGATGCAATTTCAGGCCGACCTGCTGGGTTGCCCGGTGGTGCGTCCTATGGATATCGAGAGCACGGCACTTGGGGCCTGTTATCTGGCTGCACTCGGGATTGGACACTTCAAGGAGACCTCAGAGCTTGAGGGCTTCTGGAGGATCGAGAAGCGCTTTGAGCCGGAGATGCGTCCTGCGGAACGGGGAGCACTGCTGGATGGCTGGCGCACTGCGGTTGGCAGGGCCCGTACTCAGGCCTAATTTGTCAAAACCTTGTAAACAATTAGTGAAAGTTTAGGTTGTTGTTATTGTCAATCCAGCTCATCTGGTTGGGCTGGACGCCGAGTATTGTAGTGTTTGTTCCTGCTTTGTAAAAACGGGTGCAGAAATGACACCCTTAGGGGTGCGTAGCTGAAATGTTGCGCCATTGCTTCCCACAACAACATCTGGTACATGTTGTTCACCAACTATTGGTAAGGGGCATCTATGTTTCGAAAATTTCTCGGTCTGGCTCTGTTAGCCACCGTCTCAATGATTCCTTCTGCATTTGGGCAGAGCGTGGAATCGATTCCGTTCCGGGTCAACATGAGTCCGGCGAATGAAGTGCCGGCTATTGAAGGCCTTGCGGCCACAGGCTTTGGAACCGTTTGGGTACATGTTGTCCGCGATGCTGCGGGCAAAGTCACCAGCGGAACCGTAGACTTCGGGATTCGCTACCAGTTTCCGGGTGAAGTCACCATCACAGGCTTTCATATCCATCGAGGAAATGCCGGAGCCAACGGCCCTGTGCTGCTCGACACCCGGATTAATGGGGCGAATCCCGTTGTAGATGCAACGGGACGCGGAGAGATCAAGCGGGCGGTGGAAGTTGCCGCTGGTTCGGCTAATGTAGCCGTGCTGGAAGAATTGATCGCCAGCCCTTCCAGCTTTTACCTGAACATGCACACCACGGTGAATCCTGGTGGGGCAGTGCGCGCACAAATGGTACGTGCAGAGCGCCGCGTCTATGGCGTCATGATGCTGCCAGAGAATGAAGTTCCTGCGGTGACCTCGAACGCGCGCGGCGTCGGCTTTCTCACGATCCTCGCATCGCTTGAAGCGGGCAGACTGGTGAGCAGCGAAGTTACATTTGACGTGAACTACACCGGCTTTGCCGAAGGCACACAGTTCACCGGGATGCATATCCATACAGGTACGAACGGAACCAACGGGCCAGTAACACTGGATACTACGCTGTCGCGCGCACAGAACATCCTTGCAGGCACGGGTGGAGCTGGAAACTTGCGCTATGTGGTTGATGTCAACGTGGCAACCCCTGCAGCCGTAAACACAATTCTGGGGATCTGGGCTGACGCAGGATCAGCGTATTGGAATCTTCATACTGTTGCCAATGCCGGCGGTGAGATCCGGGCACAGTTGCGTGAAACAGAACGTTTTTCGTTCTCTGTTCAGATGAGCCCGGCCAATGAAGTGCCGGCGATTGTTGGGCTGGATGCATCGGCTGCCGGATCCTTCGAAGCCAATTTGCTACGCCGTCCTGATGGAACAGCTATGGCGGCTTATGGGGTCTTCTCTGTGAACCATCGCTTCCCTGGTGAGACGACTTTCACTGGCCTTCATATTCACAATGGTGCTGCCGGAGCAAACGGCCCTGTAACTCTCGATAGCGGGATTCGTGCCGGGGCAACCGTTCTGACGGCATCAGGCGTGGGCAATATCTACCGGACAGCAATCCTGTCGACAGACGCCCAGTTGGCGGGACTTAACAATGTACTGACCAACACGGACAACAACTACCTGAATCTCCACACGACCGTGAACGCGGGAGGAGCCGTTCGCTCGCAGATCCTGCCAGCGAATACCGCTTTGCCTGTGGTGGAAACCGTAATCAGTGCCGTATCCGACATCAACCTGCGGACGGTCGCGCCCGGCGGATTGATGACGATTTTCGGAACGAACCTGGCCAAGCTTGCAGGCAACCTTGATGGCTGGCAGGCTGGCCGAGTGCCTCCTTCGCTTAACGGCACAAGTGTAGATTTGGGCGGCAGACCAGCTGCGATTCTGAGTGTGAGCCCCCGTTCGATTCTGGCGCAAGCTCCAGTTGATGTCGCCATCGGCAATGCAGATCTGGTAGTGAAGAGCTCGAACGGCGCAAGCAACAGCTTCCGCGTCGCGGTTGCCCGTGTGGCACCTGCAGTGTTCTTTGATCAGGTTTCAAGCGATGGCAATCGAGCTGTTGCTTACAATTTGGCTGGAGGCGCGCAGATCACCAAAGATAATCCGGCAGCAGCTGGTACAGCCGTGGGCATCTTTACTACGGGCCTTGGCTTGAGCACTCCGCCACAACAAACGGGCGATGTCGTTCGTGGCCCGACAGAGCGCTTTACCGGCGTCACCGTCACGGTGGGTGGCCGGGCTGCAACTGAAATGATGTCGATTCTGATTCCGGGTTATGTCGGTTTCAGCCAGACCATCTTCATGACTCCTGCTGGCTTGACTGGCCCTCAGACACTCGAAATCGAATATCTGGGAGCGAAATCAAACCGCACCACTCTCTATATGCGCTAAGACTAGAGGATGGCTTTTAACTGGAATCTGCCTCTGCGCTTTCTTGGCGCTGTGCAGTTTCTCACTTTAGTACCTGTTTCAAGATCAACGGTGCCGGTTCACGAATCGGCACCGTTTTTCCCTTTAGTGGGGGCGATGATTGGGCTGGCTTCTGCTGTGCCCATGGCCTGGCTCTCGTTGCCAGCCGGGATTGAGGCGGCTCTGGTTTTGATGCTCCAACTCTGGATCACCGGGATGTTGCATGAAGATGGATTGGCCGACATCGCAGACGGCGTGCGCGCAGGAAGAACTCGCGAGAAGATTTTCGAAATCATCAAAGACAGCCGGGTGGGGAGTTTCGGGGCATCGGCGTTATGTGTTGGATTGTTGCTGCGATGGCAGGGGCTGGAGGCGGTTGGAAATACTTTTGCTTCGCCGTGGCAGGTAATGGGAGTCGTTGCGGCAAGCGAGGGCTTGTCTCGATGCGCGATCCTTTGGCTGGGGATGACAACGCCTGCGGCTAAGCCAGGTATGGGAGCTTATCTGAGCGAGAACCGTAGTGCTTTTACACTATTGGCTTCGATCCTCTGGGCGGCTATCTTTTTGGGGATGGCCAGTTTGCAGTTGATTCCATGGATTCTGGGTGGGCTTCTTCTGCTCGTTCTGCTAGCCCGCCATTATTTCATCCTCCGATTGGGGGGAGTGGTTGGCGACTGCTTTGGCGCACTGCAACAGGCCAGCGTGATCTATTGCCTGGTGGTTTTTGCATGGCCGAAGTAGTGTTGATCCGGCATGGAGAACCAACTCTTCGAGGTGTCTTTTTGGGTTCGACTGATCCTGGCTTGAGCCAAGCTGGAATTGATCAGGCCCGTGCATTGCGCGTCAACCTGGACTGGCCTGTTTATGTCAGCACCATGCGCAGAGCAACCGAAACAGCAGAGGCGATTGGATTGAAATATGAAGTCGTTCATGACTTTCGAGAAATCGATTATGGGCCGTGGGAAGGCTTGAGCTGGACAGAGATCGAAGAACG
>JAPKYY010000274.1 GCA_026394095.1 Acidobacteriota bacterium
ACCTGAAGGATTTTAACCAGCCCGACTCTACCACCGACCACGTCCGGAACTTCCTGATGGCAGTGCTCGGCAAGGAGAAGGCGATTGCCCCGGCCCGCGCAGGACAGATCGCTGCAATCCCCGGCCACATGGCGACGCAGAGTGTACGCGCCAAGAAGGCAGTATTCTGGGATGCCAAACTCAACAAACTCAAAATCGGTTAGCCTCGGGCTGATCCTGATTGCAGTCTCATTCGGGGGCTGTCACCGGCAGAAATTGATGCCGGCGGCAGCCCCCGGCTCATTGGTGTCGACAAAGGCCTTTGTTGACCTGCAGCCCGGCTGGCGCCTGAGTCTGGTGACCCCGATGCGTCGCGATTCGGCTACAGAAGCCTGGCGCTACGGCCAGCCGAATATCAAGACAGAAACATCCAATGGCCTCAACGTCACGATCTCGGTGAATCCCGAATCGCAGTTTGGGTTTGAGCGTAGCGTTTATGCGGTGCAGGCCAAGGGGCTGGTATGGCAGGAGTCTGTGCGTACGCTTGAAGGCAAGGAGGAGCGTGCTCTTGAGCCAATCCTGAAGCTGTTTCCCAAGCCAGCCAAGACGCAAATCCTGCGCCTGCTATTTCTCACTCGCGCAAGCGACCTCAACTACAACATGGCATTGATTTCTGCCCCAAACCCTGCGGCCCTGGAGGCCTTTACCCTCGCCGTACGAGCGAATCCGGAGCAGGCCTGCCGCCAAAACTGTATCTGGATTCCACCGGGAGTGGCCGCCCGGCCGGAGAAGCCTGCCGCTGACGGCAGCTTTGTCCCGGCCTTTTAATCCCGTTTAGGCCCCAGGGAAGATCGTTAGCAGGATCGAGACTGCCGCGTGCGCTTCGATCTCGTGCACAATGCCCGTCTCGATGCTTACAAGGGTGCCAGGCAGGAGTTCCACGGCTTCTCTCGCTTCGCCGATGTAAAGCACCCCAGAGCCTGCAACAGCTTGAATAGTGATGGGATTGGGGGCCGAGTGTCTGGCGAGAATGGCGCCGTTGCGCAGGGTGATTTGCATCAGCTTGCGGCGAGGGCTTTCGAGCAGCAATTCTACCTGCCGGTCTTTACCTTCGCCGATGCTGATCTGAAGTGGGAGTTGCTGCCAGGTTGTTGGATTCGTCAAATCCAACTCTAGCGCCCCAGAGACTCCCGCTCAATCGCCTTCAGGATCTCTTTACGAATCCAACCGGCGCCGGGCCCAACCAGAGCCCAATAGAGCCGAAACCGTTTCAGCTCCTTCCCGCCGTAAACCTGCACCCTTGTCTCAGACACAATTCGCGTCTGGCCCACCCCGATCGATTCGAGATGAAAGTTCCAATAGGCCTTGGCAGAACCTTTGGCCTGATAAAGCGGAATTACTTCGACTGGCACATCGACGATGTTGCCGCTGATGGCCCAGAACTTGCCGCAGATTGCCATCACCACCTCGGTGCCTTCCTTTTCGGCGACCACGGGAAAGGTCTCGAGTGGCTGCCCATTCAAACGCGAGAAAATCTCCCGGATCCAGAGTAAGACCCTGACCCGAAGCAGTTTTCGAATGGTCATCGCCCGGGCGGCCTGCCAGACACGGCTCTGCGGCGCTGCGATCACACGTTCATGACGGATGATCAGGTCGTAGACAGGCATCAAGTTATCGATGAGCATCCCTAATTGTTAGAGTCTGTGATAGGCTGCTTGGTTTATGGATTTCAACATGCTAATTGTGGCCGCGGTCATGGCCATCTTCGTCTATGGAATGATCGCAGCGATGCTGGGCAGTATTCTGCCCGACTTATCGAAAAGATTTAGCCTTAGCCCGGCGCAAAACGGCACCATCGCCATGACGCAGGCCATCGGCCTGGTAATCGGCTCTCTCCTTCAAGGACCACTGATCGACTTGCAAGGCAAAAAGGTTGGCATGGTGCTTGGGCTTGGCCTGATCGCACTTGCGCTTTTCCTGCTGCCCCGCTCCAAAGGCTTTAGCAGCATCCGCCTTTACATGTTGATTCTCGGCGTAGGTGGCGGCATCATCGTGGCTGGCGCCAACGCGCTGGTAAACGACGTGAAGACCGACAACCCCACGGCGCTCTTCAATGGCTTCAATACCTTCTTTGGCCTCGGCGGTATCGCGACACCGTTCATCGCCGCCAATTTGCTGGGTGGCAATTCCTTCCGCCTCTGCAACCTCACTGCTGCACTCACCGTAGCCACTCTCGCTCTGCACTCGGCTACGGACATGCCGCTGCCCACTGCTGGTGTGCAGTTTCAGTTCTCTGACGTACCCGCGTTGCTCGCTAACCCCGGCCTCTTCCTGCCGGCCATGCTGCTCTTCCTCTACGTCGCTGCTGAAGTGGGCGTCTGGAACTGGCTCGTAAAGCACCTGATCGCACAGGGTATCCCTGAGAAGAAGGCCCTCAACATCCTCTCCTTTGGTTTCGCTCTGGGCCTGCTTGCTGGCCGTCTGGTAGTTGCGGTGATCCCGCCCATCCCGGCCACCACGCTGCTGATGGTTTCTTCGATCCTGATCGCAGTTACTACCTACCTGATGCTGCAGTTCAAGGACGCAACTCTCGCCTGGGCGATGGTGTTCCTGGCTGGCGTCGCTATGGCACCTGTGTTCCCAACCGCACTCAGCCTGGTAGGGGCCAAGTTCCCCACCGGCACGGCAACCGCGATCGGCGCGGCTGTCACCTGTGGCTGGCTCGGCCTGGTGGCCAGCTCACCGATCATCGGTAGTGTCGCTGGTGGCGAAGCAACGGGCCTCAAGAAGGCATTGTTGTTGCTGCCCGCAGCCGGCGCGCTGATGTTCCTTGTAACGCTCGCTCTCTAATCGCGTCACACTGAGATAGTGAAGTATTTTCTAGCGGGGGCACTCGTGTGCCTCCACGCGGCCGCTCAGTCGGTCCCCACCATCGCGATCATCGAGACTTACGGCAACAAGGCGTTCACGCCTGAGAAGCTACGCAAAGAACTCAAGATCGCCGAAGGTGACCCATTGCCACCATCCAAAGGCGACCTTGAAGAGCTGCTGGTTGGGCTCAAGGGCATCCTTCGCGCGAATGTCGAAGCCATCTGCTGCGAGCAAGGCAAAGCGATCTTCTACGTAGGGGTTGAAGAACGAGGCCGCCCCCATCTCGATATCCGCGAAGAGCCGAAGAACGAAGGCCTGAAGCTGCCTGAAGACGTTGGCGCGATTTACGAGAAGCTGATCATGGCTACTGCCGAAGCCACCCGCAAGGGCGAGACTCGCGAGGATTGGTCTCAGGGCTTCACACTTCTTGACGAAGCTGGCGCACGTGCCGTTCAACTCCAACTCCCTGCGATTGCCGAAGACCATCAGGCGATCCTCCGCCAGATCGTGCGAGAAAGCGCCGACCCTGACGACCGCCGGGTCGCCGCAGCAATTCTCGGCTACGGCCCCAAAGCGCAGGCCATCATTGAAGACCTGCAGCTAGCCTTGCGTGACCCAGACCAGGAAGTGCGCGCAGCCGCGCTGCGTAGCCTCGCCCCTCTGGCCTTTTATGCAACTGCCCATCCCGATGCCGAAATTCGCGTGCTTACCACCTGGTTTGTCGAGATGCTGAACAGCGTGGCATGGAAAGATCGCATGAATGCGATGAACCTGCTGATCCCGCTTACGACGACGCGGGACGAAAAGCTGATCCGGCACATGCGCGAGCGTGGGATCCCGGCGCTAGCGGAAATGGCGATGTGGAAGCATTTGCCCCACGCTTTGCCGGCCTATATCCTGCTTGGCCGCGTTGCGGGTATGAGCGAAAAAGAAATCGAAGACACCTGGAGCGCCAACCAGCGCGAGGTTACGATTCAGAAGATACGCAAGAAACTGAAAGCTTAATTCGGTTGATGGATTCCACAAAGATTTAACGCAAGTCTGGGTGGAGACAACACAAATGACCGAATCAATGACCGAAGTGATGATGATCCGCTATAGCTTCGGCTTGCTCGCCGAGCGCGCAGATCAGGCTGTACCAATGTTTTTTGGCCGCCTCTTTGAGCTGGCACCGCGGGTGCGCATGCTCTTTCCGGGTGAGATGGCGCAACACCAGATGAAGTTCACCATGATGATGGTGTGGCTGGTGGAACGTGTCGACAAGCCGGCAGAGCTTGTGCCCGCGCGCAGAGATCTGGGGGCCCGCCACCATCGTTACGGCGTGACTTCAGAGATGTTTGAGCCTGCCTGGGCCGCCCTCATCTACACCTTCCGTAAAGTTCTGGGCGATGCGTTCACCCTTGAGATGGAAGCCTGCTGGATGCAGGTGCTTGAAGTGATCGCAACCGAGATGGAACGCGGTGCTGAAGAAAGCCTGCTTCTGGCCAGCTAGCGTTTGGCTCGCAATTGCGCCTGGGAGTTCTCAAAAGCTTTCTTTGTAATCCCTGCGCGGTATTCGGCCAGCTTCTTGCCGAGCTCGACCGTCTTTGACACCGGTGCCAGATTCACCCCGTGGATCGACATCAGGCCGGCCTTGATGCGCTCGTCTGCGCGGATCAACTTGGGGTCTTGCACTGCAATTTGTGCTTCGTAGTAGACGTCGTCATGGATGCCATTGCGGGTATGGGCCGGCCGCGTGGGAGACTCGCCTTTGGGTGGAGTCTTGTCCACCTGGACGATGCCCTGAGCCTTCAGGAAATCATAGCTCCATGGGTCTTTTGCGTAGTAATCCTTGAGGTAATGAACGCGGGTTGGGCTTGCTTTCCACTTGAGATTTAAAGCCCTGGCTACTTTTTCCATGCCCGCCTGATTGCCTCCGCTATCGCCCAGCAGGATGATGTCGCGAAAGCCATGCGCCTTGTAGCTGCGGCAGATGTCGGTGAGCAGAGCCTCAAAGGTGGCAGCCTCAAGACTGATCGTGCCGGGATAACGCATGTGGCCGGCAGGCTTGGGCTCGATGGCCCCTTCCGGCACAAACTTCACGATCGGCGCAATCAGCGTGTTGCCAATGGAGCGGGCGATGTAAGGCAGCACCGTTTGCAAGACATAGTTATGTTTGCCTCCGGCCACGTAAGGGCCGTTTTGCTCGATCCCGCCAGTGCCGATCAGAATCGTAGTCTTGCCCGCCTTGATCGCATCCCGCATTTCCATCCACGTGAGCTCTTCAGCCCAAAGGCTATCCACTGCGGGGATTGGGCGAACCGCATCTAGCGATCCAAGATCTTGCGCGATCAGACTAAAGCAAAGCAAGGCCGGGTACATGCCTTCAACATTAACGCAGGCCCTTTTGCTTGAGGTAGGCAATCAGGGCAGCAGGGTCGTCGGTGATGATTGCGTCGGATTTCGCTTCGATCAACTGATCCCAGATTTTGGCGTCGTTCGCTGTCCACGGCACTACTTGCATGCCAAGCTTGTGGGCTTTCTCTACTTCGGCCTTGTTTGTGAGCCGGAAGTGAGGGCTTACGATGCCGAAGCCAAGTCCATGGGCTTCGCTAATGTAATCCTTCTTCATCTGCGCATCCGATGGCCCGGACGGATAGAGGGCCGACAGACGCACCTTGGGCGCAATCGCCTTGGTTGCCGTAAGCGTGCGCCAGTCAAAGCTCTGCAGAATCAGGCGTGATTCCATCTTGTGCTTGCGAACCGCATCGATCACCAGCCTGGCGAATTCCTCAGGCGATGGCGTGAGTTCCGGCTTTGCAGGGAAAATCTTGGTCTCGACATTCAAATCCACTTTGGACTTCTTTGCCAGCGTCAGTACCTCATCGAAAGTTGGCACTTTCGTCCCGGGCACTGTCTTCTGTTTGGGGAAGTCTGGGTTCTGCTTCGACCCACAATCAAATTCGCGCACCTGCGCCAGCGTCAACTGACGGATCACATGGGGCAGCCCGGCTGGGCCGCTGCAGATCTTGGAATTCAGCTCTGGATCATGGCTCACCACGAGGATGTTGTCTTTGGTAACGGCCAGGTCGAGCTCAAGAGCATCCACCCCCTGAGCCAGCGCATATTCAAAGGCCGGGAGCGTATTCTCGGGCATTGCCGCCCGGGCCCCCCGGTGGCCGTGGACGAGGATCTTCTGAGCGTGGGCGATTTCGATTGCCATCATGAGTAGAACTGCAAATTTCATCTGAACACAGGATATACTCGGACTGTTTCAAAGCATTTACAGGAGCGCAATTCTTGAATCGAAGGCAGTTTTCGCGGGCCACGGCAATCACCGCACTGAGCTACTCGCAAATCCTCGGAGCAAACGATCGCGCGATGGTGGGCTACATTGGCCTCGGCAACCGTGGCGACCAGGTGCATGACGGCTTTCTTGAATATGGCGACGCCCGTACTGCCGCGATCTGTGATCTGAAGGCCTCTTATCTCGACCTTGCCGAAAAGAAGGCTAAAGACCACGGGCACGATACACCGAAACGATACGCTGACTGGCGCAAGCTGATTGACGACAAAACGCTCGACGCCGTTGTCATTGCTACGCCAGATCACTGGCATGCCCTCATGATGATCGAAGCCTGCAATGCCGGTAAAGACGTCTACTGCGAGAAGCCGCTTAGCCTTACCGTAGTTGAAGGCCGCAAGATGGTGGATGCCGCAGAACGCAATAAGCGGATTGTGCAAGTTGGCATCCAGCGTCGCAGCGCGAAGTTTCTGCAGGAAGCCGCCGCCTACGTGCAATCTGGAGCTCTTGGCAAGGTGACCCTGGCTCAGGGCTGGCATCTCACCAACGAATGGCCTACGGGCCTTGGCGCAGCCCCGGAAGGCCCGCCACCGAGCGAAGCCGAGTGGGAGGCCTGGCTTGGGCCCGCCCCCAAGGTGCCCTACAATCGCAATCGCATGTATTACAACTTCCGCTGGTTCTACAACTACTCTGGCGGCCAGATGACCAACTTTGGCGTGCACTACGTCGACATGCTGCGTTGGTGTATCGGCAAGGATTCCCCGAAGGCAGTTACTACGATGGGTGGCAGATACGCCATCGACGACAATCGCGAAATTCCCGACACGATGCAGGCGATGTGGGATTACGACGGCGTCATGATGGTTTTCACGCAGATCAATGCGAACTCAGCGGCTGGCAATGCGCAGAAGTCCGAGATGATGATCCGCGGCACTAAGGGCACGATGTACTTGACGCTCCGTGGTTGGGAAGTCATCCCTGAGGTGATCAGCGATCAGGCTCTGCCGGTGCGCAACCCCATCGACCGCGCAAATGACATTCAAAAGAAGCCTGCCATTGAGGCGCGTAAGGTGACAGGGCATGTGACCAACCATCCGCATGCGCGCAACTTTCTGGATTGTATGAAGTCGCGTCAGAAGCCGAATTGCGACACTCTTACCGGCCATCTCTCTACCAGTGCGACGCTGATCGCCAACGTCGCCTACAAAACCAAAAGCTATCTCGAGTGGGATTCCAAAAACGAGAAGTTCACCAACAACCCAGCCGCCAACCAGATGTTGAGCTACAAATACAGAGCACCCTATAAACTGCCATGAAAAGACGCGAATTTATTGCCGCCTCAGCGGCTCCACTTCTGATGGCGCAAGCCCCGGCCACCAAGCCCACGCTTTGCCTTTTCTCCAAGCATGCGGCCAAGCTGAACTACCAGGAACTTGGCAAGTACGCAAAGCAGGTTGGCTTTGAAGGCATCGACCTTACCGTCCGCGCCGCTGGTCACGTCTTGCCTGAAAAGGTGAGCGACGACCTTCCCATCGCTGTTGCAGTATTAGAGAACTCAGGCCTCAAGGTGCCGATGATCACCACCGGGCTTTTGAATCCGAAAGCCCCCGAAACAACTGCGGCGCTGCGCAAGATGCAGGAGTTGAAGATTCCTTTCTGGAAGCCTGGCTACTGGCGCTACCAGACGGCGAAGGACGGCACTGTAGATCTGGATCGAAAAATTGTCGAGGTTCAAAACGCGCTGAGTGGCTTTGCCGCGTTGTCGCGTCTGTATGGCACTTGCTGCGGCATGCACAATCATTCCGGCAATTACGTTGGGGCTCCGGTTTGGGACACCTGGCAGATGATCCAGTTTATGGATGCCGCCCACATGGGTTATTACTTTGATCCTGCCCATGCGACCGCTGAAGGTGGAGCCTGGACCTGGAATTCTTCGCTTGAGCTGGCGCTGCGCCGCCTCAAGATGGTGGCGGTTAAAGACTTCTATTGGGAGAAGAAAAACGGCAAGTGGGCGATGAAGTGGTGCCCGCTGGGGCAGGGAATGGTGGACTGGCCAGCGGTGCTCAAGCGCATGGCGCTGGCCAAATTTACCGGGCCGCTCACGCTACATGTGGAATACGAAAATCCGGATGAACTCAAGGCCGTCGCAGAGGATTTTGCCGTTATGAAGAAACTGGTGGCTGCCGCTTACGTTTAGAAGCGAATCGAGAGCAGCAGGTCTGCCCTGTGCCGACTCTCCACGCCTGAATTGGTGGGGTTCTGAAATGTGTAGCGAAACTCCGGCGCAACATAAAAGCGGCGGAAGCGATAGTCCACGCCTCCACCGATTACAATGCCATTGCTGAGCGGGCTCCGGTTGCTGCTCTTGCCGATAAAGGTCTGTGTCGTGCCGGCAAGCGTATCTCGATACACTTGCCGCGATTCAAATTCATTCCACGACTTACCCAATTCGTAACCGGTAGTGATGAAGGGGCGCCACTTTTCTGTTCTTGGCCGGAAGGTGTACTTGCCAAGAATAGGCAAGCTCAAATTGTGAGTTCGGGTACGGCCGAATATGTCGCTACTTGAGCCTTCAAGGCGTCAACTGTTTCAACTTAGCGCCGCTTCTGCTGGTCGAGATAGCAGGTGCAGCAGTCTGTACATCGCTTGCACCGCTCGCACAGATGCAGCCCGCAGCTGTCCTTGGTGCAATAGACGCAAATATCAGTTGAAGTCTCTTTGCAGATGTAACAACGGAAAGTCTTAACAGGGGCTACAGGTGGTACGGCGCTGGTCATTTTTTCTTGGGGGCAACAGGTGCTGGAGGCTTTGGCGGAACGGGCATATTCTTCTCTACCCGGCATCGCTGCGCTTCCTGAACGAGTACATCGAGTTCGCGATCGCGGTTGGCAGCCAGATCGAGCATGTAGCTGCGAAACTGATTGCGTGCCACGGCAGTGTCGACAAACTTCGATTCAATCGAATCGGCCAGTGCTTGTGTTTCGTACTTCCGCACCGCTTCCATTACCGAGCGTTGCATGGAATCTAGTGAGTCAAAGCGAAGAAAGATCTCAAGGGCGATTGCCAGTTTCTCGGGGCTCTGCCTTAAATCGGCAATAGCCAGAGTCAGGCTCTTGAGTTGGGTCTGGATGGATTCAAACTGGCTCAGATAGGCAACAGCTACGCCTTCGCTGCGCCAGTGGTTCAGGTCGATCTTGGACAGTTCCGGGGAGATTGCTTCAAAACGGACTTTGAGCTCATCGAGTTGCTGCCGGGCATTCCACTCAGCAGGAATCCCTTGGGCATAGAGAAGACTGCCGAACAGGAAAACAAGCAGACGCATTAGAATCCGGGAGGCGGTGGGGGTGGAGCGCTGGGAGGCGGTGCGGGTGCGCCCGTATCACCAGGGAGGCCCACCGAAGGAACCGTGCTGGGGCCAGCGCCCGGCGAAGGTACTGAGGTGCCACCACCGTTGACTCGTGGCTGATTCAGCCAGATGTCGGCCATCATGCGCATCATCTTCTGCAGCACTTACGGTCTAGTTGTTTCTGCGCGAGAGGTTGATTCTTGTAGACGCGGAGGTAATCGCCACCGTTCAAAATCTTGGCGTCGCTGAAGGGCATCAACGCGTGTTGTACGGCAACCTGGCCTTCTTCTACCAGCACCAGCGTTTCATCGTCATTCTCGACGGTCACGTCGAAAGTGGTTCCACGCACGGAGATCACAGCAGAGGGAGTCTGAATCCGGTTCGGATTCGGTTTGCCATTCAGCTTTTCAATGTGAACCTTAACGCGGCCTACCCAGAGATCGAGCAGTTCGCGAAGGTTGCCCTGGTTCGAGCGGAAAGTAGCGCGTGAATTGGGGAAGATCTCGAAGATGCTGCCATCCGGAACCTGGATCTTGGCGTAACCATCAAGACCGGTGAGGATTTCCTGCTTTGGATTGACGAGATCGCCAACGTTCAAAGCCCAGGGAACTTCATCCTTTAATACCTGCACCTGGCCTTGGGCGTGCAACACCTTACCTGTAGATCCTGGCGCCACCGGCATCATGATTTGAGCCGTCGACACAAAGCTGCAGGCCATGGCCACTGCCATAGCGATCAAGCCGGACTGGAATGGAGTTCTCAGCACTACTTAAGTTCCAATGCTAACACCAAAATTGCAGAGCAATTCAACATCCTTAACAGAGCGCGGGGAAACTTTTACATAAATCTCCCGTCTTATCAACAGTTCGGCAGAAATCTTGCCGATCTTAATACCTGTGGCGCGTTTACAATGAAGAAGCTTATGTGTCGATTTGACACAATCCTTCGAGTCGGTTTGACCACGCTTGGCATATTTTGCCTGGCCGTGCCGGCGCTCGCCCAGACTTATGAATTCGCGCTTTCGTGGCGCGTCATCGGCACCACCGTAGTTTATAACTCCCGAGCTGGCTTTTCCGGGGCTCCGCTCTCCGGGGTTTGGTTTGGCCCGGATGGGGCCAGCCTTGAGATTCAACTCCCCAGCGGAAAGACATTTCGCACCGAGGATTTTGAGAATTGGGCCCCGATTGGCAAGCCCGGCGCTCGCGCTGCTGTATCAACAAAAGTGGTGGACAGCCTTCCCGAAGCCGGGGCAAAAGTTTTCGCTGCGCCCGGCAACGCCTACCGCGCCTATGCAGCTGGTCAGTGGCTCTGGCGTAGCGACGATTCAGGCAAACACTGGGTCAATGTCGTGGCCTCTGGCGATACGCGGCTGATTGGCGAAAACGTACGCGTCCTCGCTGTTTCCCCAACAGACCCGGATCGTCTGGCTGTTGTCACCGATGAAGGCCTCTGGCTCTCTGTCGATGGAGGTGCCGCCTGGGTGAGCCTCAATGCGGGGTTGCCGAATCTGCAGCTTTCTCGTCTTCTCGCCGCCCCCCTGGGTGGCCGCGGTTTGCTAGCCGAATGGAAAAACGGCGAAATTGTGGAATGGATGCCCGGCGCCAAAGCCGCCTGGATCGCCCGTGGACTGGCTGCGCCCAAGCGCGACGGCCTGCGCTGGATCGATCCCGCGCGGCCGGAACTCCAACTCGAAGTCAAGAAAACAGATCGAAGCCGCCTGCAGCGCACCTTAAGCGGTGGCCAGCAGTGGGACGACCTTACTAGCGATCTCCCCGCCCAGGAAATTTACGGCCTTGCAGCAGATCGTGCCAGCGGCGCAATCTATCTCGCTACCGAACATGGTGTCTTCTACACTCTCAATAACCTTGAAGCCGCTTCTGGCCCCACCAGCTGGATCCGGCTCGGCGGCAATTTGCCCCGGGAGGCGGCACTCGACGTGCTGCTCAATGACGGCGGTAATTTCCTTTATGTGTCGGTGGCCGGGGAAGGTGTCTTTCTTACCTATGCTCCTCACCGCCGCCGCAACCCTTCGCTGATCAGTGCGGCCGACCTCAACTCCAGAGCAGCTGCTCCCGGCGGACTCATGTCGGTTGTCGGGATGAAGCTGACCCAGGCGCAACTGGCTGGCCGCTCGCTGCCAATTCTCTCGGCTACGGCTGACGAAACCCAGCTTCAAATTCCTTATGATGCCGTGATCCCTTCTCCTGCCTTTGAGCTCAAAACCGACACCGGTAGCCTTCGTATGGATCTGGAGCTTACAGAAACCGCTCCGGTGATCTTTACCGATCGCGACGGCGCACCTCTTCTGCTGGATGCCGAAACGGGCGAGCTTCTCGATCCGACCCTGCCGCTTAAGGCTGGCATGCGCGTTCAGATTCTGCTCACCGGTCTCGGCCGCGTCAGTCCGGAATGGCCTGCCGGCAAGGCCGCCCCAGCTCAAAACTCCCCGCGTGTTACAGCCCCGGTCAGAGTGTGGCTCAACGGCCAAACCCTCGAAGTTGCCAAGGCTGAACTCGCCGGTGGCTATATCGGTTTTTATGCCGTCGAAACCAGAATGCCGCCGATCGTAGACAATGCTCTCGCCACGCTTAGCGTTGAAGCTGGCGGGCGATTCTCCAATACTATACAAATTCGTACATCTCTCGATTAACGCTTGCCCCCGCCCTCGTGTTAATCTGTAATTTCCCTCAGTAGGACTCCCCGTGGATAAATCACTTCAAAATGTAATCAAGCACGACCAGTTTGTGGAAACGGTCGGCGAAGCCTCCGAGTACGTCTCGGGTCACAGAAAACAAGTCGGTATGTACGTCGGCATTGCCATCGTTGTTGCAGCCTTAGGCTACGGCATCTGGTGGTACATGGGTACCCAGAAGGCCGAGCGCCAAACGGCTCTCGGTGAGGCAATGGGCGTTGCTCAGGCCACTACCAGCCGCACCACCTCCGAAGAGAAGAAAGTAATCGACGCCTTCACCGCTGTGTCCACCAAGTATGCCGGCAGCAAAGAAGGCAACCTTGCCCTTTACATGCTCGCCATGCTCGACATCGAACGCGGCGATACAGCTTCGGGCGAAAAGCGCCTGAAGGAAGTAATGGGTGGCGATAAAGAACCCGCTTCTCTTGCCAAGTTCACGATGGCCGAAATCCTCCAGGGCCAGGGTAAGACTGCAGAATCAGAAGCCCTTCTGCGCGAACTGGTCGCCAGCCCGACGCACCTGATGCCAAAAGAGCAGGCAACGATTCAGTTGGCCCGCTACATCGCGAAGTCGAAGCCTGAGGAAGCCCGCAAGCTTCTTGAGCCCCTTCGCACTGCGCGCTCCCCGATTTCAACTCCTGCCATGGAAGTGCTCAGCACATTGCCCGCCGCTCCGATGACGGCAGCGCCGAAGAAGTAACCCGAAAGGCAACATGATCCGGACTGGTGTTCTGGCCCAGCTTCGCTTCCCTGTGGAGAGAAGTCTGGGCCGTCGCTTTCCTGAGAGCCTGCCCTCCTTCCGCAACGACTTTCAGCGCGATCGCGACCGCATTGTGCACTCGCGCGCCTTCCGTCGTCTGGAGGCCAAGACCCAGGTCTTTCCCGCTGGCATCTCGGATCACTTTCGCAATCGCCTCACCCACACCCTCGAAGTAGCCCAGCTCGCCCGTACCGCCGCGCGCGTCCTCGGTGTGGATGAAGATTTCACCGAAGCTCTCGCCCTGGCTCACGACATTGGTCATCCACCCTTCGCGCATTCCGGCGAAGTTGCTCTCAACAAGATTCTCGCCCGCTTCGGCGAACGATTCGAGCACAACCTGCATTCTCTGCGCATCGTCGAATCCTACGAGCACCGCTACGCCATGTATCCGGGACTCAATCTTAGTTTTGAGGTACGAGAAGGTATCGTCAAACACTCGCGGGACCTGCCCGCCGACTATACCGGCCCGCTCGCAGAATATCTGCCCGGCCTGCGCCCGCCAATCGAAGCCCAACTGATCGATCTGGTTGACGAGATCGCCTACAACACAGCCGATGTCGATGATGCTCATGAAGCCGGCTTCTTCAAGCTTGCAGAGCTTGCCGCTGCCGTGCCTGTAGCTGCGGAACTGCTCGAAGAAGTCGAGACGAATTTTCCCGCAGCAGAAGAGCGCATCCATTTGCACGAGATGCAGCGCCGGTTGATTGACCATCTGATGCGCGGTCTGATGGAAGGCACGATTGCCGCCTGCCAGTCTGCGGGTGTGGATTCAGTGGACGCAGTGCGGGCCTGGCCGGTGCGTCTGGTGCAATTTACTGCTGCTGCAGCTGAAACTTCTGCTGCGCTCAAGCGCTTTCTGCACGCCCGCGTCTATCACACGCAAATTCTGGTGGAAGAGCGGGATCAATCGATGCAGGCTATTGAGCGCTTGTTTGATTTCCTGCTGGAGAATCCAGATCAGATGCCCGAAGGTCACTCTTCGGATGCATTGCCACGCCGCATCAGCGACTACATTGCATCGATGACCGATAGCTATTTCCGGCGGGTCTATTCACAGATGGAGCCGGCTTTTACTCCGACGTTACGTTCGTAACTTCGGCTGATCGGACGCCATAGATTTTCTGAATCTGGC
>JAPKYY010000676.1 GCA_026394095.1 Acidobacteriota bacterium
CGTGTTGGTGCCTTATATCAACACGGCGGAAGAAGCACGGCAGGCAGTGAGCTGTTGCCTCTACCCGACGGCAGGTACGCGTAGCGTTTACTTCCCGCAGCGGTCTACCAACAAGGCTGGCCTGCTTGGCTACGTGCCGAACGCGAACAAGAACATCATGGTGGCGCTGCAGGTTGAAACTCATGACTGCATCAAGAACATGGCCGAGATTGCTGCTGTGCCAGGTGTAGACATTCTCTTCCTGGGCCAGAACGATCTTTGCATGTCGATGGGTCTTTTTGAGACCTATGTCTTCCCTGAAATGTACACGAGCCCTGAGTTGCTTGCGGCAACCTCAACGCTGATCGAAGAGGCCAAGAAGAACAACGTGATTCTCGGGTTGTTCCTGTTTGGTACGGCTCGCGTTGGCGAGTTCCTCGACAAGGGCTTTACGTTTATCTCGATCGGTAACGATCTGCATCACATCCTGACGCAGACTGGCGCGCATGTTGCGGCGCTGGAGAGCATTGGTGCTGAAAAGGGTAAGCCCTGGTCGCGCCGTCCTACCAGCTTGCTGTAATCTGTAACGATGACACCTGGAACGCCACTGCTGATAGCTACGCTCGCGGCAGTGGCGTTGCTGCTTTTTCTGATCCTTTATTTGCGGCTGCATGCTTTTCTGGCGCTGCTTATATCCAGCTTTTCGCTGGGGTTGATGACGGGGATGTCGCCAGCGAAGTTGTTGAAGTCGATTCAGGTTGGGTTTGGTGAGGCGTTGGGGTTTATCGCTGTTGTTGTTGCGCTAGGAGCGATTATTGGGCGCTTTCTCGAGCATTCGGGTGGCGGACGGCATCTTGCGGAGTGGTTGCTTGAGAAGTTTGGATCGAAGCTAACT
This sequence comes from Acidobacteriota bacterium, assembly GCA_026394095.1. Lineage (GTDB taxonomy): Bacteria > Acidobacteriota > Terriglobia > Bryobacterales > Bryobacteraceae > Bryobacter. Next base: position 875 of record JAPKYY010000676.1, read on the forward strand.
CCCTGGGCTTTGTTGACTGCTGCGTTTCTGGTGGGGTTGCCTTTGTTTTTTGAAGTGGGCTTCATCATCATTGTTCCGCTGGCGTGGAGTCTGGCGCGGGAATCGAAGAAGAGCCTGCTCTATTACGGTTTGCCGATGGGATGTGCGTTGACGGTGGTGCATGCAATGGTGCCGCCGCATCCGGCGCCGGCGGCTGCGGCGCAAATGTTTCATGCGGATCTGGGCAAGACGATTTTATGGGGGATTGCGATCTCGATTCCGATGGCGATTTCGGGCGGGATCGGGTATGGCTTGTGGATCGCGAAGCGGATGTTTATTCCGGTGCCTGAGATTGCCACCAAGGATGTGCGGGTGGAGAATCCGCCGAGCGTGCCGATGGTGTTGTTGCTCTTGTTGATGCCGGTGACGCTGATCTTTATTGCTACGTTTATGAACCTTGAGAACCCGAAGGCGGATAACTGGTTCACGCTGGTGGGGCACCCGTTTAGTGCGTTGCTGCTCACGACGCTGGTGACGCTGGTTTGTCTTGGGGCACAGAGGGCGATGAGCAGGGCGCAGATCTCGGCAATGGCGAATGATTCGCTGGCACCAATTGGGGCGTTGCTCGCGATTATGGGCGGGGGCGGGGCATTTAAGCAGGTGATTGTGGATTCGGGTGTGGGGCCGTATGCGGGGCAGCTGCTGGCTTCGTCAGCGATTCCGCCTATCCTGGTGGCTTATGTGGTGGCGACGGCGCTCAGGGTGGCTCAGGGCTCTGCTACGGTGGCGATTATTACGGCAGCGGGGATTGTTGCGCCGCTGGTGAAGGATATCCCGG
>JAPKYY010001062.1 GCA_026394095.1 Acidobacteriota bacterium
CGGACTTGTTTGTCGAGCTGGGCAGGGATTGCAAGTTCTCCGGCCTTTGCCGCTCTGATGAGTTCTGCGTCGGGCACTGAGGACCAGAGGAAGTAGCTGAGCCTTGAGGCCAGTTCCTGGCCAGCAAGGGCTTTGGCGGCAGTCATTTGTGGCTGGTTTTCGAGGCGATAGATGAAGGAGGGCGATACGAGCACTCTGGCCAGCATTGTTCGTAGAGCACTTTCGTGGTCCTGCTTCTGGATCTCCCGGGCGTTGACGTAGAAGCCGCGCAGGCGATCTTTTTCGATTTCGGTGAGCTCGCGTCTCCAGGCCCTGGCCGCGAAGCGGAGTGCATCGTCGACGTGTCCGGGCTGCGCAGACGCTATGGACTTCTGAAGCGCGTCGTACTCGGCTCTCCAGCCTTTGATGACCTGTCGTTGCTCGGCGGGGATCGCCTCGATTTCTGCCATCGTCATTGTTCCGATGGGTTTCGTCAGGTTCAGTTTGTGCTTCTCGTTGTAGAGATTCAGCAGTGCATCGTGGTAGCCGAAGCTGGAGAGAAGGTCGGTCCAGGCGTGTTCGAGTTCGGCCCGCGTTTTGTCATCCAGGATGTTTTCGGTGATGAAGCGATCGTCCCGGTAGTACTTCACCTTTACGTGATAAGCATTACGCTCCGGCATGTCGATGGTGTTGTCGAAGATGGGCGGGATGGGGTCTTTGTCCGATGGAGTTGGCTCACCGTGCGATCCGGCAGGGAGTTTGGAATTGAAAGCGAGGACGTTGACCTTCCAGGCGGCAAAGGCTGGTGATTTGGGTTGAGCAAGCAGGACGGATTGCGGGACCCCGGTGAAGGGCTTATCACTGTTTGAGATCATTGCGCGCACCACTGCGTCGCCGTTGGGAGAAGGGCCGAGGGCTACTTCGAAAAGGACTGTTGCACCGCCAGCACCTTCGAGCAACGGAATGTCGAGCGTCACTTTTTCACCGGCTGCCAGAGCGAAATCGTTGGGGTCGATAGCGGTGCCGTCGGGTAGTTTTCCGAAATTGAGGCGGGCGATCGTTTCAGCACTGAGTGCAGAGCGTAGCGTTTGAGTCTCACCGAGGGCACGATTGGTACCTACTTTACGGATGCTCGCGTTTCGCCAGATCACGTAAGGGTGGTCAATCGCGCTTGGGTTCATGTTGGCGGCGGAGAGATAGAGCTTGGCCACTTTCTTGTCGGCCTCATCAGGCCGAGCCTGGTAGCGGCGGAATTTGTGTTCTGTGGAGGCCTTGAGAGATTCGTTGCTGAGGGCGAAATTCCTTTCGTCGCCGCGGCCACCTTCTGCCGGGGCACCTGCACCAAAGAGGATGCGGGGCCAGTTGACGATGAAATCCTGCAAGGTCTTGGCGGCTGCCCGGGCTTGAGGTTCTTCTCTGGGCATTTTCTTCCAGAGATTGATTGCTTCAGAGGTGGGATAGCTTGAGGTGGTTTCGTGGAATACGCCGAGGAGATGCGAGACAAATTTGGGGCTGACGCCTTCCTTTTGTGCTGCCTGAGCGATGGTGAGTTTCGGTTCTCCGCGCCGGAGGCGGTTTTCATAGCGCCATGCAGCGAAGATTGCTTTACCGTAACGGTCGAGGCTGTAGGCCATGCCACCTTCGCCGGAAGCTGAGCGAAAACCGTTGGCGTGGTAGATTGCCTGAATTCTATTGATTGCAGAAAGTTCGAGACCGCTTTTACCTGGGTCGGCGAAGAATTGGAGCGGGCCTGAGCCGATGACTGCATGGGAGGCAACGCGCTTGGCGGATTCAAGATAGCGTTCGAGGTTGGCATCCTGCATGAATTGCACGTCGCCGAAATTGGTGAAGCCTTCACCGCCTACGGAATCGCCAGCGAAGTCGGTCTTGACCTCGATTCCTGTGAGGTCTTGAATGGTGTAGGCGTATTCACCGCTGGTGAGTCTTCTGACGGTGACGCGACCGGGGTCGCCAGCGGTCTTAAGTGCTGCAGCTTTGAGATTGGTGCGTATCCAGGAAACAGCCTGCTTGCGCTGCTCCTCGGTTGGCTGAGGCATTTTGGGCGGTGGCATCAATTTTTCTTCGATGGCACTGGCTACTTTTTCCCAATGTTGAAAGCCTTCTGCCATGGACGCCTGGCTCGAGAGCTGTTTCAGATTTAAACCGCCCATAGCTGCCTGGCCATGGCATTGAAAGCAGAATTGTTCGAGAACTGGTTTTGCCACTGGCAGTGGGGTTGGGCCCGCTGCGTATGCGGATGCGAAGCTTGTTGTTGCGAGCAGGAGGAGGCTTCTCATAAAGCTTTCAAAAATAGGTACTTTCACGCGATTTTGCCTCAATATTATCACCGTATGAGAAGGCGCACCAGTCAAAGATTTGGTTACTTTCATCTTGTCTTGGCGCACTCAGATCTGTCCCCCGCCGCCGCGTGCGGACCTTGCCTCCGGTTTCCACAAAATTGCGTATCGATTTTTGCCTGACGATTTTGCCTTATACATGGCGGCATCTGCGTCACTCAAGATTTCATCGGCGTGGCGGTAGGTGTCCGTACCATGGGCAATTCCTATGCTGATGC
>JAPKYY010000578.1 GCA_026394095.1 Acidobacteriota bacterium
ATCGGCGAAGACGTAATAGGGCCGCAACGCCTGGATCTGTGTAATCGTGTCGTGGAACGCTTTCCAGTCCCAGAGCCTTACGTTATCGAGCAGTTCCTGATGTTTGGCCGGCTCAAAGGTACCGCCAATCTTTGCCGGGAAATCCCTTTCCTTCAATTGGTTCGACAAACCAAATGCAGTGCGAGTTCCCTCAATATGCCGTTCGATGTAGGGCTTCTGCAGCGAGATCTCGTTAGGCCGCACGCTCAAGGCATTGACAACGCGCGGCACGATACCGCTCGCCACATAGACCAGCACTACCAGTCCCACAGCCAGCCCGATCTTGCGCGCCATCACCAGCGCAGCACCAAGCACGCACGCCCCAACCAGGCCCCAGATCATCGGCAGGACAATATTCACGTCAACGTAATCGGCACCAACCAGAAAGCCATGATCTTCAAACAAAACATCGTAACGGCTCAAATACGCCCTGCCCGCCAGTAGCAGAAAGAACAAAGCAACGGCAAAACGAATCGAGGGTCCACTTAGTGCCTCTCCCAGGTTGAGGCCCCGCAGATCAATCCCTTCCTCTGTCTGCATTCGGGAGAGTCTGTCTCGCAAATGATCAAAGCGGCTGGCCACCCAGTAGACAATGAAGCCCACCACCAGAATGCCCTGCACATAAGCGAGCAGCATTTCGTAGAAAGGCAACTGGAAGAAATAGAAACCGATCGGCTGGCCAAAGACAGGGTCACGCCAGGCATCGGCTACGGCAGCGGTTGACCCGTAGTACCGCACCACTGTCCAGTTATCGATCAGGGCAGCACCCAGAATTAGCGAAGCTACCAACGCAACGCCAGCCTTCCACCACTGAAACAGGCCTCCCTTGGCGCGCGAATACAGCATCCAGAGGATCGGAAATACGATCAGTCCTGCCGCGATGCTAGGCAGCCAGCCATAGAGCAGCATCTGCCCCCAAGTGTCGGCTTGGCCCACTTCATTCCACCAGGCATAGTCGATCCAGGTACGAGCAATTGTGCGGGCACTGGCAATCAGGATAAAGAGAACGAGAAGCCACCCACCCAAGCCAAAGCCGCCCGATCTGCCTACAGGGCGGCGGGGCGGAAAGTCACTCATGTCAATCACATCGGGTCTAGGCATTTCACCTCCACATTGCCACACTATTGGCCTGCACGCTTAAACTGAGGGTGTATGAGAAAGAATCTCCGGCTCGTCGTTGCACTGATCGTGGGAATTCCTCTCCTGGCGCTGCTGGCGCTTTTCCTGCTGGTGGACCCTCAGAAGCTGAGCCCCGCACTCGTGGCGCAGCTCAGCAAATCGCTAGGCCGCAATACATCCATCGAAAAACTCGACTACAAACTTTTCCCGCCCAGCTTCCGCGCCACGAATCTCGTCATCGCCGACGATCCGGCCTTCTCGGACAAGCCTTTCCTGAAGGCGGCCGATTTGGAAATCCGCCCCGCCATACTCCCGCTTTTTTCCGGCCGGCTTGAACTTCAGAGCGTCCGCATCATCGAACCCGTTTTTGAGCTGATCGAGAACTCCAGAGGGATCTGGAATTTCGATTCCATCGGCGGCTCAAGCCAGAGCAGTGAACCGAATTCGCTGAGTCTCACACAACTCATCATCGAGAAGGCGAATCTTGGCATCAAACGCCCAGACACGGCCCGCGATCTCTACTCCAACCTCTCGGCCGAGCTTCGAGATTATGCCCAGGCCAAGCCCTTCTCGCTAAAACTCGCAGCGCAAATGCCTTCCGGAAAAGCGATCGAAGCGGCAGGCACGATAACGAGCGCAGGCGGCAAGACCACCTTCTCGCAATTCACCCTGACACTCGCCTCCCTCAAGGCAAGCCTCGAGGGAGAAGTCTCAAGCAGCGCCATGAATATCGAAGTCAAGATCCCCAAATCGCCGATTGCCGATGCCGCTCCGCTTTTCCTGCATTCGTCGATGGCCGCAAAGGGCGACGTCGTGGCCGGCATCAAGATAACAGGCTCTCCCAAAGCACCCGTCCTCAATGGCCGGCTCGATATTACGGGCTTTGAAGTCTCCGGTGGCGAGATCAAACAACCGGTCAAGACTGCCAAACTCAGCCTCGCGCTCACACCCGAGCGCATCATGCTGGAACCAGCCAACGTCTCAAGCGGTTCCACTCAACTTCAAACCTTTGGCGTCATCTCCAACTACGCCAGGGCCCCACGGCTTGAGGCAACACTGATTGCTCCCGATGCGCAAATAGCCGAACTGCTTTCCATCGCCCGGGCCTACGGGATGTCTTCGGTTGAGGGTATCAAGGCCACCGGTCAAGCCAAAGTTCAGATTCGGGCCTCAGGCTTGCTGGAAGCCAGGACACCGCTCGCATTCTCAGGAACCGGCTCCCTTCGCAATGCAAATATTGTGGCTCCTTCGATTACAAAGCCGATCGAGATTAGCAGTACCGATTTTCGCTTTGAAGCAAATTCCGCCTCTCTTTCCGGTGTTCATGCCAGGCTCGCTTCCTCCAATATCGAGGGCGATTGCAAGATCTCAAACTTCAAGAGTCCGGCACTGGAGTTCAACCTCGAAGCTGATAAAGTACTGCTCGATGAAATCCGCAGCCTGATGCCGGAAGCGAAATCGAAGGGGGACTCACCGGCCAAAATCACCGCCAGCGGCTCACTCAAAATCGGTACTTTGCAACTGGCCGAACTGACGCTGACTCAGCTTACAGCTCAAGCAAATTACCGCGATGGCCATTTTGCCATCGCTCCCCTCAACGCCTCACTTTAAGGCGGCCGCCACTCAGGCTCGATGGATATCGATTTACGCCCCGCCAAGCCCATTTACACCATGAATTCGAGGCTGGAAAAGATCGAGTCCTCTCAGCTGCTGGCCGCCGCAACGTCTCTCAAAGGAATTGTCAGTGGCCCCTTCTCTGCCAATCTTCAAATCAACTTTTCGCCTGCCGATCCACTGCAGATCGCTCAAAGCCTGAACGGGAAGATCTCGCTCAATTTCGCCCAGGGCCGCATTGCCAGCTTCAACCTCACCAACGAGCTTTCAGCCCTCGCGAAATTCCTCGGCTTCAACCCTGCCACAGAAAAATTCACTCAGTTCATGGGCCTTACGGGAGATCTCGAAATTTCAGGCGGCAAAGCCTCAACGCAGAACCTCAAGATTGATCTTGCCAACCTGACAGCCGGTCTCACTGGCAACATGAATCTTGTCGATCAAACCCTCGATATGAAGCTTCTCTCGGTGCTCGACAAACGCTTCTCAGAACAAGTTGGTGGCAATAAAATAGGCGGCTTTATGACAGCCGCCTTTGCCAATCCAAATGGCAATCTGATGATTCCCGCCAGCATCAAGGGCACATTCGCAAAACCCATCATGGCTCCAGACCCCGGGGCAATTGCCAGGTTGAAGCTGCAAACGTTCAACCCTAAAGACCCCAAGCAAATGATGGAGAGCATCAACTCCATCTTCGATATGTTCAAGAAGAAGCCGCAGTAAGCCTAGCGGTCTTCACGAACTCGAATCGCCGGCATCGCAGGCATTGGCATTCTCATATTCGCGACCTCTTCTACCTTGTAGTCGACCGGTGGTTCAAAAAGGCTCTTCGGCGGCGCGCCAAGCTTGATATTCTCAAGCCGCGTCACCGTTTCCCCCATTCTTGGATCGTTATGCCTGGTCAACACCATCGCATTGAGTTCCTCGCTGAACCAGTTTTCGGTCACCACTTCAATCGGCCGCTCATTCCCAACCTCGCCTGCAGGAATCGTCATGGTGATTCTGGTTCCCTTGGCATTAACGCCCTCGATCATTCGATTCCCAAGGTCTTCAGACTTCATATCGCCAGGTCCGCGGACATCGATGCTCTGGGTGATTTGGGCCGAGTCGACACTCTTTGCAGGCCCGATAATTTTATGCTCGATGATTACGTTGCGTGCATTGCCTTCGACCACTTTGCGCTCCATCACAATTTCTTCCCGAATGCGTGCAGCTTGATCTGGCTTGGTCCTGAAAGTCATCGATCCCGCGCCTTTGGACTTCATCGCAACCTTGGCCCGTGAATCCAGCGTGTATTGCACTTTGGCGACCGGATCGTTGATAAACACACTCACGATCGGCTCCTCTGTACGTCCCAATGGCCCCAACATTTGAACCGTGGATTCCCGTCGCGTGCGCCCTTCAGAATCCCGGGCAAACTTACTTCGGTTCGTGTTCTTGATCCGGTTTCCATCCTGCAATACTTGCGTCGTCTCGGTAGTGGAATCAGCTGAGTAAGCCGCACCCTTGGATTCATCTACATTCGCATTTGCAAAAAACACCATCCGGGTCTGGCCCACCGCTGGTACGGGCTCTTGTTGACCCAAGGCCAGGCTAGCTACAAATCCCAAACTGTAAATTGCTTTCATCACATTCTCCCTATTCATATTCAGTTCCAATCACACGGACGGCCCGTGCCATCCCGTCATCGCCCAAAAGTACATCTGCCGTCATCGTTGGACGCATTACCTGATTCGGCCGCAGAACACCCAGTGCCATCAAGCGCTGCCCACTCACACTCACTCTTAATACCTGGTAGCTCTGTGGCTGCGGCAACATGCGCGTCTCAGCGATTGCCACAAAGTCAGACTCTTCGCGAATTACCGGTGCCGCCCTTTTGACGGCACGAGGCCTTGGTGCCAGCACAGGGGCTAAAGCCGGAGCGGACACGCTAGCCACCACCGGCGCAGTCTCAATCTCAACAGGCGCCCGAACGGCCTCGGCCTTCGGCATCCAAAGCATCCAGGCCACACAAGCAGCTGCAGCTAACCCGGTCAGAGCACCAACCCAGGCACGTTGCTTGCGGCGTCGCGATTCAGCCATCAGCGCCCCAAAGTCTGGAATGGGCGCGGTCAAAGTTTCGCCATACTCTTTCAGCAAACCATCGAGTTTCATGCACCACTCCCTTCGTATTCGCTCAGCCGCCGCTTCAACTGTTGTTTGGCCCTGCTCAATCGCGACCGCACCGTGCCAACAGGAAGATCCAGCGACACCGCCGCCTCTTCATAGCTGCATTCTTCGATTTCGCACAGCACAACCACTTCGCGGTAATGCTCCGGCAGGCCGAGAATTGCCTCACGCACAGCGGCTATCCGTTCTGCCCGCTCGAAATGAACCAGCAGATCGACATCACCAGCCGCATCATCCTCGAGTGCTTCCTCTCGTTCTGATCTCCGGGCACTGCGCAGCCGGTTCCGCACCATGCCAAATAGCAAAGCGCTCGCCGTACCGCGCCTCGGATCAAACTGCGACGGCTTGCGAATCAGATCCAGAAAGGCTTCCTGCACTGCCTCCGCCGCTCGCGATTCAGAACCCGAAAACGCAAGTCCAAAGCGATAAAGCCGCGAGTAATGGCTCTGGTATAGCGCTTGCGGGTCGAGCGTTTCGACAATCGTGATGGCTTGGGCAATGACCACTGCCTCTATTGGACGCGAAAGTGGCATTTAGTTCCCGAAAAAATCAGGCGCGCAACAAATCCATCGATTCGGCGAATAAGCGATCGGCCAGCGCCTCATTGCGGCTCTCCACCGCAACGCGCAAAATTGGCTCCGTATTGGAGGCCCGCAGGTGAATCCAGCCATCTTCGAGGATCAGCTTCATACCGTCAGTCCGCTCGAGCTGTGCGTTGGGATGATTCTTCTCCATCGCCAGCATCAAGCCTCCCAGTTTGCCGTGAGCAAACTGCACCTTACCAGCCCTGCGGTAGAACCGCGGCAGCGCCCCGGCAATCGCGCTAACACTGGTAGACTCTGCCGCCAGCCGGTCCAGCAGCAGCGCCATCGCCGTATAGCTGTCACGGCAAAGATGCGTGCCCGAGAAAATTACCCCGCCACTCGACCCTTCGCCGCCAATCAGCGCCTTCACCGCCTTCATACGGTCAACGACATTGGCTTCGCCCACAGCCGTGCGGTAAACACGCCGCCCAAACTTCGCGGCAACCTCATCCACAACATTCGAAGTGGTCAGGTTCACCGCAACATCGCCAGGGGCGCGCGCCAGAGCCGCCTCGATGGCCAGCGCCAGCAGATCGTCGTTATCCACCATTACGCCATGCTCATCGCACACCGCCAGCCTGTCCCCATCGGGATCCTGGCCAAATCCGATATCGCAACCCTGGGCCTTCACCAGCGCCAACAGCTCACCAAGCGATTCGGGCTTCGGCTCAGGCTCGCGCGGAAAGGTCTTCGTCGGGTCCACATGAATCGCGTGAAGCTCACAGCCCAACACGTCTTTCAAAAACCAGACGCTCATCTCAGAACCGGCACCGTTGACGCCATCGAGAGCCACGCGGAATCGCCGAGCCCGAATCCGCTCCACGTCCACATGTTTCACAATACGGTTCACGTGTCGCTTCCACGGCGTCGCCTCATCGACGGTCAGCCCCAACATCTCCTCGTTCGTCACTTCGGCAAAATCACCCTGATGAAAGAGATCGAGCAACTCGGTGCGCTCGTAGTGATTGAAGAAGAGCCCCTCGCCGTTAAAGAGCTTCAGCGCGTTGTATTCGGCTGGATTGTGTGAGGCAGTAATTCCGATGCCACCAACGGCACCCGTCTCGGCAATGTAGATCTGCATCGTGGGCGTTGTTTGTACACCCACCCGAACCACCTCGCAGCCAGCGGCCATCAGCCCGCAGGCCACAGCGTGCTCGATCATCGGCCCGGTAAAGCGGGTATCTCGGCCAAGAACCACTCGCCCACGGCCGACATAAGCTCCAAAGGCCTGGGCAAAATCTGCCGCCAGCAGCGGAGTCAAAAACTCCCCCACCACCCCGCGAACGCCCGATACACCAACCTTCAGCTTGTGCTCACGCATAACTTCTCACCGTATCCATCAACTTCGCCATCAGGTCTTCCACGCTTCCACGCCGCATCTCGGCAATCACTCGCACCACAGGTTCTGTATTAGAGACCCGCACATGAAACCATCCATCTTCAATATCGACGCGCAAGCCGTCCTGCGTATCCATGCGGCAACCGCTCCAGTGATCCTCAAGATGGGTCATCATTTCAGGGATCCTCTTTGCCTCAAGCTTCACTTCCACTTTGCGCATGTCGTAGCGCGGCAGCCCGGCGATTAGCCGCTTCAAACTGGTTTTCTCCCGCTTCAGATGGCTCGCCATAGCAAGCAGGCTTGCAATGCCGTCGTAGACAAAACGGAACTCGGGCAGCATCACCGCCCCGGTACCTTCACCGGCGATGGCGATCTTTTCTGCCGGATACATCGCCAGCGCATCCATCGCATGCTGACGGCCAACAGGTACACGCAACACGCTCGCATTGTATTTCGCAGCCACATCTTCAACCAGCGAGGTAGTGGACAAATTCGTAATGACCATCCGACCGGGCTGCCGCTTCAACTGGTACTCGGCCAGTATTGGCAGAATCATCTCTTCGCTCACCACTTCACCATCGCCGCAACAGACAGCGATCCGGTCACTATCCATGTCGAACAGGACACCCAGGTCTCCGCCAATCGCCTGCACCACAGGGGCCAGTTGCAAGCCCACCGTCCGCGCATTCGTGTTCGGAGTATGAGCAAAGGCCTTCGCCTCAAGCGTCGCGTTGATCATCGTAATGTCCAGCGGATGACGTTCTTTGAGACGTTTCAGAATCAGGCTCGACAAGCCGGAAGAGCAATCCGCCACAATCTTCAGCCCCTCAAGATCGCGCACTTCAAACACTCGCTCAAGGTCATTGATGTAGGCCTCGATCGATTCATCGTCGAAATGCAGCCGCCCCACCTGCGTCCAGTCTTTGAAGTCAAACTTGCGCAAGTGATAGATATCGAGCAATTCGGAAGCCTCGCCGCTGGACAAATAGGTCCCATTCGGCCCCAGAAACTTGAGCGCATTCCATTCGGCGTTATTGTGTGAGGCACCAATAGAGATGCCCCCTGCAGCATTCATCCGCTGGATCGCGTGTTGCAAAACCGGCGTCGAAGCAAGGCCAAGGTCGATCACATCCCGTCCGCTGGCGAGCAAGGACGAAACAATCCCCTCGCGCAACATGACGCTGGATGCCCGCGGGTCTCTCGCAATCAGCACCGGGCCGCTACGATCCAGCAGCACACTAAATGCGGCAGCAAATTCCAGCGCATGGTGCGCCTTCAGGCCCGGCCCCACAATGCCACGAACACCAACCGTGCTGATGCGAAGTGAACTCGCCATGGCGCTACTTCACCAGCTTCAAGGTGCCAAATTTATCGGGGGTATGGTTATTGATCACACCAGTCGGCATCCAGGCCACCATCTTGCGCTCGGGCGGCCCACCCTGAAAGCGATAGAAATTTCCACGCATAAGCATTCCCGCTTCGATTTTCTTTGCAGTGATGCTGGCCATCGGAATCTGAAATTCCCCGTACCAGACCTTCGCCTTGGCATC
>JAPKYY010000477.1 GCA_026394095.1 Acidobacteriota bacterium
CCAGCCGATTCCACCGTCACAAAACGATCGTCCACGCCGACGTGATGCACCTCAGGGCCAACCGCTCTAGCCCCGGCAGGCAGCGTGGAGCGGATCCAAAGATCCACCCGAGGGTCCGCCTGAAGCCCCGCAACTACCAGCAACACTGCCCAACAACGTCTCATTATTGAAAGCTGACTTGCACTGGATTCGAAGGCTTCTGGCCAGCACTCACAACGATGTCAACCCTGCCACGGCCAGCCAGGCTTGCTGGCAACGGAATATTGATTTGGTCCAACCCCGGAAACGTACCTTGTGCTCCAGCATAAGCAACCGGCACAACCGTACCGCCAATCGTAGCCGTAGCGGTCGTAGCCGTATTCAGTCCACTCCCGTAAAGGATCAGCGTTGCCTGCTCTGCCGCCGGGCCAATCACAATCGGCCCACTTACAGGCTCATAAATCGTGCGTCCATCGCGAATCCGCGCCACCTGTGCAGCCGCCAGATTCTCGATGTTCTGTTTAAAGATTCCCGGATAGACAGGCACAATGTTCAGCGCGCTCATCACCGTCACTCCACCCGCCGTATGACGCACCGTCGCCAGCCCCGTAGCTGCCTCCGGCGGCACCCGGTAATTCACCTGCCTCGGCGAAGCATAGGAGATCTGAGCAGGCAGCGTAGCACCCGTGGCATCCACAACACTAACCGTCGCGCCACCCAGCGTTGTCGGCCAATTCGCACTAGCCGCCGCCTCGGTCCCCGTAGCAAGCTTCGCTTCAAATTGCGCATAAGCAGTCACCAGCGAACCCGGCGTCACTGGCCCACCTTCAAGCGATGCCGAAGACCGGCTCACCGCATTAGCCACAACAATCCCACCGCCAGCATCATCGCCGCTTGCATTCCGGTAAGACGCTCCATCGGCTGCGTTAAAAATAGCCACTCCATTTACCCAGACACCAATCGCACCCAGGCCCGTATTCGTTTTCGTCGTCGCCGGCTGTGGTGCACGCGGCAACTGCGCAGCACCATTCACAGCGGCTGCCCAATTCATAAACACCCCGCCATTCATGCTCCCGGCAAACCACGGCCCGATCACATAACTGGGTAGGTTATTCGAATTCAAATACAGCGTGCTCTCCGTAGTCCGGATGCGTTGGATGTCGGCATTTGCGGGCGTAGTCACCCCGCCACCCGGCGCACGAGCCCCCGCCGGCTGCACACCCGGCCAGGTCGTTTGCGGCCCTGTCGATGGGTCCCACGCAATCAGCGCCCGCGCCTGCGTTTGCGAGTTCTTTGTCTGCAGACTCTTCAACTGCACATCGGTCGCATTTGGCTGGCCCGTGAACTGCCCGTTGTTGAAGTAGTCCAGCGCATCCGCAGGCACTGCCGCCCCACCAGGCCCAGCCTGCGCCCGAACGCTCCCGTAGTACTGCAACCCAACGATGTAAGGAAACGCAGGGCTCCCATCGTCCTTCAACGTCACGAAGTACGCATAGCTCCCATTAGGAAATTCTGGAGTGATCGTAAAGCGTCCATTGAACTGGTCCAGATCCCCAATCGAGCTGACAAACTCATAATCTTCGACATAACGACCCAGCGGAAAGCGCTCATTCACCGGCGGCCCCTGCTGCGAAGCCGGAAGCACCTGCGGCACATTCGGGTGGTATCCAAGCGCCCAGTCCGGCAGCGATTCCCGCCGAGTCATCTCGCGCAATCGATAGCCGGACTTCAGTCGCTTCACTCCACTCGAGGCATTCTTCGGGTCGCTATAGCCATAAGGTCCGTAGATCGGGTATCCATCAAGCGACCAGCCGAGAATAGGCGAATGTGTCCACGGCGCAGCCTTCTCCCGGTACACATTTCCTGCCCGCCCCGTCGCCACAATCTGCACGTTATCGCCAAGCTGCGAACGCAGGCAAATCGGTTGAACATGGTTATGATACTGGCCCTGTCCGGGCTGGTGCGCAAGGCAGGGGTCAAAGGTCTCTGCCTCGCCAAATAGCGCATCCCGCAGCCAAACCCCATCCCCCGCCTGCATGCCCGGAGGTTGCGCCGCACAAGGCATTGCTGCCCAACCAAGCAATAGTCCCAATATCCAAACCTTCTGATGATTCATTGGTGTAGCCATTACAACTACCACCTTGCCAGAGCTCTGTAAGCTCGTGATGTGTTTGCGGGCAAATTTGTAAGCCGAGTGTAAGGAAAAGTAGCGCCCCTCATGGCCGCGGGGCTTCAATCTTCTGCTCTACCTCCACTCCAAACCGTTTATGGTTTGAGAACCTGGCTTCCCACTCCACCCGGTCTGTCTTCCAACCCGGCAACTCCGCATTCAGATTCATCCACAATCGTTTGGCGAACCACACACGCCCCGGCACTTTCTGATAATCCTCTTCCCAGAACCGGTGCCCGGCGCTAACGCCACTGGCAACCACTCCAGTCCAACGCCGCACAATCCGTTCTTCGGCATCCACCCAAAAGCTCCCGCGAATCTGCGACAAATGGGCCATCCCTTTCACTGGTCCCGGCGCAGGCCCATAGTCAAAAACGAAAGTCTTCCTTCCGTCCACCATCTCTGTCCGGAGACCAGTCAACGGGCAGTTACGAAGCACCTTGAAGATCTCCATCCGCAACCCGAACATGTCTGTGCCATACTCCGGCCCTGCGCCATTCCCCCCGCCTCCCCGGGCCCGCCGCCTATCGATATCGGCCTGCAACTTCTTGGCTGCCTCCAGCCGTTTCTTCTCTACCGTCCGCGCCTCCACCGGAGCATCATTCCAGATCAGCGTAACGTTCACGTTGTTGGTAGAGCTCTGATAAGTTTCCCCTTCGCTCTTGATCTTGCGTCCCGGTTTCCCCTTTCCATTGAAGTACTGATAGAGGTAAACATAATCGTAGGTGTACTCGGTCAGATCCCGGTCCTGATTCCGTTTGTTCCGCATCACCTCTGCCGCGAGACTCTCAAGCGATAGCTCCTGTGCAACAAGCGAAAAGCCAACTAGAAGAAGAAACAAACTTCGCATAATTTGATATTAAGAGAACCATGAAAGCGAATTCGGCCCCAGCCCGCAAACCTGCAAAGAAGCAATCTGCACCACAGACAAAAGTTCAGACTGGGGTCCGTCTCTCCGGCGGCAATCCACAAATCACCAAGGCAGACGGCGACGCCCCTGTCCAGGCCTACATCGCCGCAATGCCAGGCTGGAAAAGCGCGATAGGCAAACGCATCGACTCTCTCATCACGATCAACGTCCCGGGCGTCACTAAAGCCGTCAAATGGAACTCGCACTTCTACAGCGCAAACGGCAAAGACTGGTTCCTCTCCTTCCACGTCTTCACCCGCTACGTAAAAGTAACCTTCTTCCGCGGCACCACCCTGAACCCACCCCCGCCAGGCCACACCGAACGCAGCAAAGAAGCCCGCTGGATCGACATCCACGAAGGCGACCAACTCGATGAAATCCAATTCTCCGCCTGGATCCAGCAAGCCGCCGCCCAGCCCGGCTGGGATCTGAGTAGGTCTTCCTGAATCGATCAGTTAGCGTGAGTCTGTGTAATTTGCAGGCATCCACCCGCAATTTGCACAGACTCCTCGTGCCCTTAAGATTCCAAATCTCTTAGCTACAAAATCAATGCCGGTGCTACTTCTGCTTCAATTTTTAGCATTTGGCACGTTTCTTCAATAACCACATGGTCAAAGGTAAAAGTCTTTCTGCCGTTGCTCATCTCTATTCAAACAGAAGTCGACGCGCAGGCATTTAGACTTTCAGAACGAATTGGCGTGCTGCTTGGGGTTGGGCTGCTAGGGTATGCTTCGTTTGCGGCAGGCCATTTGAACGAACTGTCCACTACGTTGAGAGTCACAAGTAAAGTGACAACTTCCGGATTGCCGACGATCCGGACACGATTCCTAAACGCTGTGCCGTCAGGCAGGAGTTTGAGTTGATGTTGATCGGTCAGAGCTTAGTAATCCGGTCCCAAAGCTTTGTAGGGAAGCCCGTCTCGCGGTATCGATCTGGATACATCTTCCGCAGGACAATCCCGTATTCTGTCAGAAGGTGCCGATGCCAGAGCCCGAATTTCTCGGTGCTTCCGTCCTTTGCCACAATCTCGATCTTGTGACGCAGGCTGCTGCAGCGCAAGGTTATGTGATCGATTCCCGCAACCGGAAATTTCCGGACTGAAGGCTCCTCTAACGCGCTGCGGATCTCATCCATAGTCTTGGAGGAGAAGTCACCTGGATCGCGTCCAATTCCGAGTTCAAGCATCAAGCCTAGGCGCAGACCGTCCTTGAAACCGTACGGCCACGCTAGTATCTCGCCACGTCTTAAGATCAGCCGCCACATCTTGAGACCCCAGGATGATGTCATTGGGCCGAGCGTGACGATCGGCTCCTTTGAGACTTTCATCGCTATCAGTGTATACCTCGAACCGATACCTCGCGACTTGTCGCGCAGTGTTGAGACATCATCCTGAATGACGCGCCATCCGCAAGCTGATTCCGCACCTCGCGCAACAGAATCAATGTTCTTGTTACCTGAACCGGAGGCCCAATTTGCGGGGACCCAACAATGAGGAAAGATTGCTTGACGCGCTCATCGAGACGATCAACGCAACGCGCCACTTCCCAGCCTCCGGCTGAACCCACATAACCGCAGAGCCCCCAACCCTCATTGTTTGAGATTACGCTGAACCATATGAATCCACAGATCAAAGAAACAATCCTGAAAGCACTAGATCAAGAGATTCGCCCTGACGACGTATTTACAAATCTTCCCAGCCTCCCAAGGGACTTAAGGCTGAAACACAAAAGGGAGGAGATAGAGAATGTCCCCCTCGACTTTTTCCTTATCGAGGGCAGCCCAGAATCTCTGCTCGCCCTGGCAGCCTTTTTGATCGCTCAGGCTCGGTCCCAATCAGAAGATTGTGGCTTTCAAATTTCGCAATTCCAATCGTTTGCTGAGCCCAGGCTCTTCCCGGCAGACCAGTCTTGGCAGCTTTACATCCATCGATTGCCTTGCAATATTGCTCACCCCGGCGGCGTTTGATGGGTTGGCAACGATCACGCGATCATCCTTCCGCAGCACCCCAAATTCCCGTTCACAGAAAAATTCGACTTTATTCCCCCCAGAATCAACAAGTTCCAAAAGCCATGGTTCGGAATCGCGATCTCGATTGATATCTTCTCAATCGTAGGGGCGCTCTTGCGCCCCTATTTCAATTTCAAATCAGGATAGAGGATTACTATGTCAACGCAAGCCCAAATCGATGCCAACAGGCAAAACGCAAAGAAGTCCACAGGCCCAAAAACCGCCGAAGGCCAGGCGAAATCCGCAGCCAACAGCACCCGTCACGGCCTCACCGCCAACCCAACAACCATCTTCGAAAACAATCCGCACGAACGAAGCCAATACGATTCTCTCAAGGCCAAGCTCCTCAAACAATGCCTCCCCGAAGGCGAACTCGAACTCCAAACCTTCGAGCGCTACGTCTTCGCCCTCTTCCAGGTAGACCGCGCCCGCCAGATGGAAATCGACGCGCAAGACCGCTGGTCAAACGAACCCAATAACGAAATCCTATTCCATCTAATGGAGCGCATCCTAAAACTCTGCGCCGCTCAAGAACGCCGCGCAGACCGCGCCCTCAAAGAGCTCACCAAACTCCAGCGCGATCGCGTCCTCGCTATGGACATCCACACCGAAGTCTACCTATTCGACAAAATCGTCGACATCCCCGCAACCTTCCCCATGTTCGAAGTCCGTAAAGCGGACCTGAGCAAAACCAGTGCCGGCCTCCTCGCAGTCCGCCTGATGGCCCTGATGCCAGAAGCCCGCGAAATCGTAGACAAACACCGCGCCTCCAAACTAGCTGCATAACAACAACCAACAAACCAGGCCCAACAGCCGCAGGATCCTTGACAATTGAATCCGTCCGCTCCAACCCTTCCG
>JAPKYY010000411.1 GCA_026394095.1 Acidobacteriota bacterium
CTGGCCGGGATGTACATGATGTCCTCGAGCTGCTCTTGAGAAAGTGTCGTCTGCTGGTTCAGCAGCGGCGTCATGCGATCAAGCTCAGCCTGTATCTCTTTACTGTCGAGCTCGGCAGCATGGACACTTCTTGGGATCAGCCCATATAGATAACGGCCCACAAAGCCACTGGCTGCCACAGCCATCATGATCCAGTAAGCCATCCCGGCGAGGCCCCGGGCCTTAAAGCTGGCGTGCAGGGTAATCACAACGGGTGCAGTGATGCCGAGGAGGATGTGGAAGTCGAGCCAGTGGCGCGTTTTGCCAATGCGGGCAAGAAAGCCCCAGCGCTTGCGTAGCGGGTAGAGAAATATGATCCCGAAAAGGGCGACACCAAGGATGCCGAGCTTGATCCCTAACGAGCCACCAGGGCGAAGGATTGGATAGAAGGCTGAAGCCGGGCGATTCTCGATTTCGAGTGTGTAGTACGGCAGACCGTAATTGATGGCGGCCCCAACCAGCAGAACAGTACAGAGCCAGGCGAGGCGCAGGAGCCATTTGTGTCTGAGTTCTTCGTTAATAACAGCTGTCATGGTTTTGGTGTAGTGGCAGAGCCAGGCGGCATTTCTGTCTTTGAACTTGTATCGACAGAAAATTGCCTGTACGCATTAAAAGAATGAGAATTTAACCAGCGTTGGCGCTTGGTAGCAAGTTCGACGACGGCAGTCCGGGGAAGCCACTGATCAAACTTGGCTGTTGGCAGACGGGTCGGCAGGTAGCGGACATCGCTGCGCAACTTCTCCAGCCCAATGTCGGGCATGCTTTCGCGAAGTTCTGATTCGATGCGGGCAACATACATGCCTTCGACATCAATCCAGGCGATACCTTTCCAGCGCACCGGGTAGTCGCGCTGCCGGATTTGCAGAACCGAGGGCGATCGCTGGCCCTCAATGTGAGTGAAGCGGATTTGACGGTAAAGCTTTCCTGCAGACACAACCATACCGGCATCTTCAAAGCGATAGCTCGGTTGAAAGATGGGATGAAAGATCAGCAGCATTGTCGAAAAGCCCTTGGTAGACAGCAATGCACGGTCGCTGTCTTTGGCTGCCTTGCCCTGAAGAATGCGCGACTCCTCAACCAGAAGATCGTCGCCTTGCATCTGGAGCAGGATGAGATAGTCGAAAGTCGCCCGTCGGGAAAGAATCTCCTTGCCGGTGATTTCGAGTTTTTTCTGATCCACAACTTCAGTACAGGTAAGCACAGAGAATTGATCCCAGAAGCGGGATGCTTTTTCACCCAGCTGGACAAGCAACTTTTCGCGGCTATCCGGCACCGCAGCCTGCGCACTAAAAGCGATAGCCAAAATTAGTGAAGTACTGATCATAGTTTTGAGACTTTCCCCGGTAGACGACATAGCCGGCACCGAGCGTGTAATGTTCGCTGAGAAACCATTCGAGGTTGGTTGAGAGAAAGAGGCTGCGGCGGGATTCTGTGAGCGGGGACTGAAAATTCTGCTTGCCAGCCTGAGCTTCAAAGCGGAGGCGATTCGTGATATCTCGCGAGAACGAGGCGGCAAAGTATTGTCCGCCACCGTAAGAACTATTGAAGACCGAGCGACGAAAATCAATACGAAGGCCGCTGTCAAAGAAGTTGGCGATGGTAATGCCCTGCATGTGATTCCAGGACGCACCACTTTCACCGTCACGCTTGCTTCTACCGAGACTTCCGTAAAGACTCACTCGCTGGGGAAGATCAACGCGACCACCCCAGCT
>JAPKYY010001068.1 GCA_026394095.1 Acidobacteriota bacterium
CATGCGGCGGTTCCCGGGGGCGAGGCTAAGCAGGCCATTGCGGCGCGCGGCGAAGAATTGGTTGAGGGGACGGATGGAATGCTGGTTGAAAAAGCTAGGCAAGGTTCTGGCCGAGACGACGCGATTTTCAAGGGCGTAGCCGGCACCAGAAGGGACCTGTGCACGGTCAGCGATCACCCACCACTGGCCATTCTGAGAACGAGCGAGGTCTACGCCGTAGAAGGCGAGGCGCATATCGGCAGGGACAGGGATGCCATGGCAGGCGCGGAGGAAATTGGGATTGGCGAAGAGGAGTTCTGGCGGCAGGCGATGTTGCTTGAGGAGGTTTTGCGGGCCGTAGCAATCGTTGAGGATTATGTTGAGCAGCGTGGCTCGCTGGGCGATGGCTTTTTCAAGGTAGGCCCATTCGTCTTCGGGCAGGATGAGGGGAATTGGATCGAGAGGCCAAAGACGCTCGGCACCTCGGGCGTCACCATAGACGTTGTAGGTGATGGCGTTAGTGCGGATGATCTGCTGTGCGCTCTGCCAGCGGCGGTCAAATTCGCTGCGGCCCATGGACTCCAAGGAGTCGCAAAACTGGTTCCAATGAGGCCGGGTTTGGCCGTCGGTGGTCTGGTATTCGTCCCAGAAGTCTGGCTTCGAAGTGTATTCCCAACCGGAGATTTCGGATTCGTCCTTAGATGGATTCTTCAGTTTCAAAGGTTCTTAACATTTCAACACGTCCGGGGGTAGGAATTGCAAGCCATAGAATAAAGTAATGGCTCAATTGATGGTTCGCTGGAAGGATGGGGCGGCAGGGCATGTGCCGCTTTTGCAGACGCTGAGGCCCGATGTGGTTGTCTCAGAGACGGCGGTGCCGGAGTTTGAGAAGGCCGGGTTGAAGGTGGTTCCGGGTGCGGCGCTGGGGCGTGTGGTGACCGACGGGTTGTGGCCCGGGATTCGGCGGGGGCCATCACGGCGTGGACGCGAGGTTGAAGTAGCAAGTGCGAGCAGTGAGCCCTGGGTGGATGCTAATGGGTATCTGGTGGCTTATCACCGGGCACTGGACTCGAAGACGCCGGTGTTGCTGGCCTATGAGGCTAACGAGAAGGCTGGGGTAAGGCCTGACGTCGAGATCCCGTATGGGACTTCGGAATTGGCTTTGATTGAGGCGCGAGTGGGTGGTGGCAACTTTGTAGTGGATCTGCCGGTGCGGTATCGCCAGGGGTTGATTGCAGGGGAGGCGAAGGCGACTGAGGCCTGGAAGGCATTGGCGCGGACAGCGGCGTGGCTGAAGCAGAATGAGACCGTGTTTGGCCGGCCAGCATTGCCGCAGGTGATGGCGATGGTGGAGCCGGGTGGAGCCACTCGCGAGATCGCGAATTTGTTGCACCGGCGCGGGGCGAGCCCTTTGTTGTACTCGACATTGCCGAGCAATGCCAAACCACTGGCGCTGGTGGTTGCCGGGTTGAAGCAGATTCCCTCTGAATGCTTCAAGGTGGCGGAAGAGGGCGGCATTGTAGTTACGGACCAAAAGGCTTTGCCTAGCACGACGATGGTTCGCGAAGAGGCGGACCGGGTTTTTTGCCGGCTGGGGAAGGGGACTGTTGTTGCCTACCGCCGACCGATTGTTGACCCGAGTGAGTTTGCGATGGATGTGATCGATTTGATTACACACCGGAGACGAGCGACTCGTTTATGGAATGCGCTGTCGGCGATACCGCTGGCGACGGAAGGGGAGCGTCCGGGAGAGGCGCTGTTGCATGTGGTGAATTATGGTTCGCCGGCGAGGGAAGAGATTCAGGCGCATATTCAAGGGCATTTTTCGAAAGCTACATTGCTTAGCCCGGAGAAGGCACCGGTTGTACTGAAGACCGTTCGCCGCGGGCCATCGACAGAAGTTTTCCTGCCCACTCTTGAGCGAGTGGCTGTTGTGCGATTCTCAAACTAAGGAAGTTCCATGGATATCAACCGCCGTCAAATTCTCGCGATGGGTGCAGCAGCATTTGCGCCGATCCATATGCAGGGAGCCCGAATCCCGAAATCGCAGTTTGCTGTGCCTCCTTTTGTGGACGCGCACCCGAAGGCTGTCTTCCTCAAGAGGACCTCGGTGCCATCCAAGACGGATGGACCGGCGAAGCTGAAGGAAGGCTTGAGCTTTGCTCGTGAGGTGTTGATGCCGGTGGATCAGGCGGGGATCCCGGTGGGACACCGGATTATTCTGAAGCCCAACTTTACCAGTGTGCGCAACAAGCGGCCTGATGTTGAGAATCTGGGTACGGGGACCGATGCCGAGTTTTATGAAGGCATTGTGATGGGCTTGAAGGAACTGGGCGTCAAGAAGATGTCTTTTCTTGAGGCGAACGGCTTTCACACCTGGAACTATCGCGGCCTGATCGATATCAATGAGCGTCATGGCGTTGAGATGAATGAGCCGGAGCGGCGTGAGCGGAACTTCAGGGATAGCTATGAAATGACCTGGACGAAGGTGCATGACCCGGTGGTGTACAAGCGGATTCCGCACTTTGCGCCGGTGAATGAGCCCGATACGTGGTTGTTGAACATCGCCAAGTGGAAGTCACACGGGATGTGCATGACGCTTTCGACCAAGAACCTGCAGGGATTGGTTGTTAAGCCGTTTGTGCGGTTCTGCCC
>JAPKYY010000449.1 GCA_026394095.1 Acidobacteriota bacterium
CCGGTAGCAGTCTGGGCAAAGGAGGCGGCAGTTGACAGAATTGAGGCAACAAGGATTCGACCGATGAGAAGCATGGCCAAAGGTCTATCACCATGCGACTTCTATTGCAAGGCCCCTGTCAGACCTTGAGGAACCAATTTCGCCGGTAGAGGATATAGGCAAGAAGTAAATGAAGGAGCGAGTAAGTAAAGGCGAAAAGGAAACTGGCGTTAATTGGTGAGGCCAGCGGGGCAAATACTGAGTTGTAAATTGCTTCTTTCCAGTGTGTGATTTCGAGGATCGTGATGACGAATTCGCTGGAGAGGTAGATCGCGATTGCGTTCATGCCCATGATCATCGCGGGGCGGAAGGGCGCGACGATCTTGCGGCCATCGATCAACCAGAGCATCGCCCCGAGGACGATGAAGTCTGCACCGGCCATGAAGAGGGTGAAAGATGAGGTCCAGAGTTTCTTGTTGATTGGCATCCAGGTGTTGAGCATCAGGCCGGAGGCGGCGAGGCCTGCGCCGATCAGGATGAGGCGCTGGGTCCGGTCGTTGATGTGCCAGGCAGTTTTTAGGATGTGGCCGGCGATGACTCCAAGAAGACATGTGGCGATGGCTGGAAGAGTGGAGACGATGCCCTCTGGGTCCCAAGTCTTGGTATTGACGTAGTTGTGGTTGCCGAGGATGATGCGGTCGATGTAGTGCGCTACGTTGCCTTCGACGGAGAGGTCGCCGGGGGCAAAGCCTGGGGCGGGTATGAAATTCATGATGAAGGCGTAGCTGAGGAGAAGGCCGGCGATGGCGACGATTTGCCCGCGCATCGAGGTGTGGATGAAAAGCAGGCTGGTGATCCAGTAGCAGATAGCGATGCGCTGCAAGACGCCAAGGATGCGGAAGGTGTCGATGGGAAAGGTGGGGAAGGCGTAGAGGAAGAGGCCGAGGGCGAAGAGGATTAGCGATCGGCGAAATATGTCGTTGTAGAGGGCCGGCTTCAATACGTTTTGCTCAAGCTTGCGCCCCAGAGACAGGGTGATGGCGACACCAACGATCCAGACGAAGCTGGGGAAGACTGCGTCGGTGATCGTCCAACCATGCCACTGGGCGTGGCGCAGTGGGCCGTAGACATGATCGTGATCGCCGGGGGTGTTGACCAGGACCATCAGGAAGATGGTGAGGCCGCGGAAGGCGTCGAGGGCGTTGAGGCGAGTAGAAAGCATGGGGACCTTTATTTTAGTCTGGGTTCGGTAGACATGCCGGGAGATTCTGGAGCGGTAACTTCTCCGTTGATCATGCGGGGTTGGGGGCCGCCGGTTTCCATATAGATCGCATTGGGGATGGCGCAGAGCATGTTCATGTTGACGTCGCCTCCGCCGTGGCTGGCGAGGGAGATGCCGGCTGCGTCAGCGATGGCGGCGATCTCAAGCCATTCGGTTACGCCACCGGCGCGGCGATTGTCGGGTTGCACGATGTCGGCACCGCGGCGTTGGATCAAGTCGTTGAACTGGTATTTCATGTAGAGGTTTTCGCCGGTTGCGATGCGGACGTCGAGTTCCCGGGCGAGTTCGGCATAGCCTTCCATGTCCTGCGGCGGGAGTGGTTCTTCATACCAGAAGACTCCCATTTGCTGATAGAGGCGGCCACGGCGCAGGGCCTCGTTGCGGTTGAAGACCTGATTGGCGTCGAGCATGATGCGGCGGTCTTTGCCGGCCAGATCCTGGGCGAGTCGAATGCGGCGTTCGTCGTCCTGAATCGAATATTTGCCGGTCTTGATCTTGATTGCACGGTAGCCTTCGCTGAGGGCCTTCTCGATTTGAGCCTTGTATTGCGAGAGGTCCTCGTCGTTGTCGTAATACCAGCCGCACATTGAATAGACGGGCATGCAGTCGCGGGCGGCGCCGAGCATTCGCCAGACAGGCATGCCGGCGTGCTTGCCGTCGAAGGGTGACAGTGCCGGAATGTACGCCTAGAGTTTGGAGCGCGTCGTAGTTTGGTTTCCGTGGTGGGTTGATTACGAGGTCAGTTTCGAGGGCTGTGATCTTTAGAGCCTTGCGCTGTTGGGCGGCGATTGCGAGTGGGAGGGCGAGGATGGATCGGCGTAGCATCGGTGATGCTGATGTTATCGCAGTGCGAGGAGGTTTTCGAGATCGAGGGGCTTGGTGAACATTTGAAGTTCTCCAGATGGAGAGATGGGCCAATCGGATTGGGGGCGATCCCAGTAGAGTTCGAGGCCGTTCTGGTCAGGATCGCGGAGGTAGAGGGCTTCACTGACGCCGTGGTCTGCTGCGCCGTCTAGAGGGATATTGTGCTCCAGAAGCCGTCTGTAGACGGCGGCGAGATCCTGACGTGTTGGGTAAAGAATCGCGTGGTGGTACAGGCCGGTGGAACTTGGCGGAGGAGGTTGGCCGTTGCGGCTTTCCCAAGTGTTGAGGCCGATGTGGTGGTGATAGCCGCCGGCGCCGAGGAACGCTGCAGAGGTGCCGAAGCGCTGCTGTAGAGTAAAGCCGAGAATGTCGCGGTAGAAGTGAATGGCACGCTCGAGATCGGCCACCTTCAGATGGACGTGGCCGATTCGAGTGGCAGCGGGAGCAATGTAGGGTGTCAAACCTATAGTTTAGGCGGGTTCATCAGGATTCGCAGTGGTGTTAGAAAGCCAGGCGCATGTAGTTGAAGGTGGCAAGTTGCGCTTTGATGAGCGGTAAGCCGTCCAGTAGGGTCCTCACTTCTTCTTCAGATTTGGACTGTTGGAGGAGGTCTATTCGATTTCCTGACCGATGCGGATGAGGTTGCCATGCGGGTCGATGATGGCGAATTCTTTCATGCCCCAGGGCTTCTCTTCAACCGGGTGCAGATTGGGGAGACCCATGGCTGCGAATTCGCCGTGCAGGGCTTCGGCATTCTCTACACGCCAGTAGCACCCGAAGAAGCTTTCTGCGGGGACAAGATTTCCCATGAGGAAAAAGTGGAGTTCACACGATTCCCGGGCGAGGATCGCATAATCGCCCTCATGGCGAGACCAGACTTTGAAGCCAATTCGCTGGTAGTAGCTGATCGTCTCGTCAAGATCAAGGGACGGGAGGACCGGAACTGTGGACTGTACCATGTGTCAGATCTTAGTGTAAGCCCCCCGTGTCAGGGTGCGTTGTAGGGGCCCTGGACGTGGAGCAGGAGATTCGTTACGATTCCGAAGAGCAGGAGCGGAATCTGGAGCGTGGGTTTGGCTTTTGATGCCAGACTGGCGAGCACCAGCAAGGGAAGAAAGTCGACGAGGTAGCGCTGGGAAACCCATCCGGTTGAAGACAGGAAAAGCAGGATAGCGAAGCTGATGGCTGCTGGTCTCCATAGCGGTTTTGAAAGTAACAGGAAGGGGCTCAGCCAGAGAGCACCCATGATGTTTTCGTGGAAGAATTTGGGGGGCAGATTCAGGGGTGGAAGGTTGTGGATAGCCAGAAATGGGAAATGGTTGAGCAGCCGGGGAATCTCAAGCCAAAAGAGATAGAGGCTGGGGATAAGGTTCTGCAGACTGTAGTTGGGGCTTTGCTGGTCTGGACCGGCAATCAGGTAATGGAGACCGAATTCTAGTGGGGAGTCGAAACGGAGGTAGTTGTGGAGGAGGGTGGCGCTGAGGCCAAGGGCTGCAGTTGGCCAGCTGCGGGGTGAAAAGAAAGGGAGAGCTAGGGCGAGGTGGGGGCGGGACAAGATAGCGAAACCGAGGGCGAGGCCCGCGAGGTAAGGGCGATTGAAGACAGAGAATGCATAGGCAACCGCGAGGCAAGCGAAGCCGCTGATGATGGCGAGTTCGTAGACCCAGATGCGGTGCAGCAGGAAGGGCACACAATTGGCTAGGCCAAGGGCTAGGAATTGGAGTGGTGTGGCTGCGGGGTTTTGCTTTTGCAGGGCGAAGGCACAGGCGATGAAGCCAAGGCTGGCGAAGACGAAGACGGCGATGGGTTCGGGTAGATTCTTTCCGGTGAGAAGAAGGTAGGGGTATATGGTGAGCAGAGCCGGCGCAGGACCGTGATAGAGAAAGTAGTGGCCCTTGTAGAGTGCCATGTCGTGAACTTTAATTTCGTCCGGGACAGCTGGATCATAAGGATTTGGCAGGGCGAGGAGTTTGGGGTTGACCTCGATTGGGGTGTGTAGGTGGCCCTCCTGCCAGCCCCGGGCGAGGTAGTTGTAATAGCCGTTCGGGGAGAGGGTGTTGAAGGCGAGAGCGGCCCAGAGGTAGTACGCCATCACGATTAGGATGGTCGCGGCGCTAGCCCTCGAAAGATGCATCTTGTGATGATACTGAAGCCTTGAGGGTATTGAGAAGTTATACAATATCGGCCATGCTCACGCGCCGAAGTTTTCTTGCTGGTGCGCCAATGGTTTTTGCCAAGGCCGCTGCACCGCAGAAACGAAACGTCCTTTTTATCGCCATTGACGACTTGAACGATTGGGTGGGCTGCCTGGGTGGCTACCCGGGGGTGCAGACGCCGAACCTCGACCAACTGGCTCGGCAGGGAGTGCTATTCCGGAGCGCGCACTGTGCGGCACCGCTGTGCAACCCGGCACGAGCGGCCATCATGACGGGACGTCTGCCGAGTTCCACCGGTGTTTACGACAATTCACAGCCTTATTTGGGTTCGAAGGTGTTAGACGGGGTTCTCACACTCAACCAACACTTTAAGAATTCCGGCTATATCACTCTTGGATCAGGAAAAATCTATCACGGCACATACGGTAAGTTCGCAGACAAGAGGGGCTGGGACGATTACGGCATGATGCCCGACAAGTCGGAATTGCCGACACCGGGATTACAGGGTGGGGCGGCAGCGCAGGGTAATTTCGATTTTGGCCCGACCAAAACCGGGGACGAAGAGATGCATGACTTCGGCACAGCACAGTGGATCAACGGCCATCTGGGACGTAAACAACCCGCACCCATGTTTCTCGCATTTGGAGTTACGCGCCCGCATCTGCCATGGTATGCACCCAAGAAGTACTTTGATATGTATCCACTAGACGCAATAACTCTTCCGATAGTTCAAGAGGATGACCTTGCGGATGTCCCCCCTGCAGGCCGGAAGATGGCGTTGCAGAATCGCGATCACGAGCGAATCACAAAGGCCGAAGGCTGGAAGAAGGCAGTGCAGGCATATCTCGCTTCGATCTCCTTTGCCGATGCAATGGTTGGGAAGGTGTTGCGGGCGCTCGAGACTGGTCCGCATTCGCAGAATACGACGGTGATGCTATGGAGCGATCACGGGTGGCATCTGGGCGAGAAATCGCATTGGCGCAAGTTCACGTTATGGGAGAGATCTACCCGGAATCTGTTGATGATAAAGGCACCTGGCGTTACGCAGGCAGGTGGCATCTGTGACCCTGCGGTGAGTATGGTGAACCTCTATCCAACGCTGGTAGAACTGGAAGGCTTGGGCAAAGCAGGCCCGCAGGATGGGGTTTCGATGATGCCTCTGCTAAAAAATCCGAAGGCGAAATGGCAGCGGCCGGTGCTGACAACCTATGGGCTTGAAAACCATACGATCCGCACTGGGGGAGTAAAGGAAGGTTGGCGCTACATTAAATATCGCGATGGGGGCGAAGAATTGTACGATCGGGCGAAGGATCCGAATGAATGGAAGAATCTGGCCGGGCTTCCTGAGATGGACCTGAAGAAGGCAGAACTCGCGCGTTTCCTGCCTGCGACGAATGAGCCGGATGCACCACACGCCAAGCCTGATCCAACCGACGTCTAGACGAAATCAATCGAAATTGTTGAAAAGATTGAGATTTTCCTTCTCTTCGCCCTACTTCTGCCGATGAGACCTATTGGTGGGATTTTAAGAGGAAATTCTTGTTTCACAGCAAAAATTCCTCTTGGAGAAGAAATTCTATTGCCCTACGCGAATGCTAGGGCGTATAGTTATAATTTAGACCTATACGGGCCAAGTGTCTCTAAGGACGCAAGTTAGTTGCAAAACGACGAGTGGAAAGAGAGACTGAAATGGTCCGGAATTGTACCGAGGAAGCCTAATGAAGCCGATCTTCCCCAAGTCGCTAGATTTTCTGATTCGTGCCACTGGCGCGTTTTTGGGACTTTCGATCTTGACTGGTGTAGCTGCTTACACCTATTTCACATTGCCAGTAAACATTGACACTGGTTATCGTCCGGAGCAACCTGTGCCGTATAGCCACAAATTGCATGCGGGCAATGTCGGGATGGATTGTTACTACTGCCACAACACAGTTACCAAGGCTGGGCACGCGGCAATTCCGGCGACAGAAACCTGCATGAACTGTCATACGCGCGTCAAGACTGACTCGGCGCTTCTGGCCCCGATCCGCAAGAGCTATGCCACGGGTGAGCCTGTGAAATGGGTGAAGATCCACGCTCTGCCTGACTATGCGTACTTCAATCACTCCGCTCACTTGTCGGCCGGTGTGAGTTGTGTAAGCTGTCACGGACGTGTCGACCAAATGGTTGAGGTGACGCAGGTAAAGCCGCTCAACATGGCCTGGTGCCTTGAATGCCACCGGAATCCGGCACCGAATTTGAGGCCTACCGAGTTTGTGACCAAACTGGATTGGGAACCGCCAGCAGGCAAGACGGCCACCGAAATCGGTATGGAAATTGTAAAAGCCAAAGGGATCAATCCGCCAGTGAACTGCGGCGGATGCCACCGCTAAGAGCGGAACGGGAAGAGGATTTATAACGATGAGTCTCGTTCAAATCAGCAACGTAAAGAAGACACGGGTCCCGCTCGATCAACTCGGGCAGACGCCGGAATTTCAGGGCTGGGCCAATGGTGTCGGCTCCGGTGATGGTATCGGCGGTGAAGAGCTGGACAGCAATAGCCGCCGCGACATTCTGAAGATCATGGCCGCAGGTGCGGGCCTTGCCGGATTGGTAAGTTGCCGCCGGCCGGTTCAGAATATCGTCAGTTTCTCCAAGGGCGTCGAAGACCTGATTCCTGGCAAGCCTCTCTACTACAACACTGTGTTCAATGTCGGGGGCGTAGCGCAGGGATTGCGCATTGAAGCCAACGACGGGCGCCCCACCAAGGTGGAAGGCAATCCCATGCACCCCACCTCCAAAGGTGCTGCCAATACTTACTCACAAGGAAGCGTTCTGGGTCTTTACGATCCAGACCGTTGCACGTTTGTGATGAAAGATCAGGCCGCCTCTAGCTGGGATGCTTTCGGTGCTTTCGCCAAAGATCACTTCTCGAAGCTGGGTGAAGGTGAAGGTCTTGCTTTTGTTTGTGAGCGAAATGCCGGGGACAGCTATCGTGCGGTGGTTGCGGCAGCCCAGAAGAAATGGCCGAAGGCCTTGTGGTTGCACTGGGAAGCTCTCAATAACGACAATGCGGTACTCGGTTCGCAGCTGGCAACCGGGACGCCCGCTCAACCACTCTATGCCTATGACAAGGCTGAAGTTGTAGTTGCTCTTGATGACGACTTCCTGGGTACAGACGCAGCAACCGTACAGCCGACCAAACTCTTTAGCCAAAAGCGCAAGGTATTGAAGGCTGGCGATACGATGAATCGCCTTTATGCCGTTGAGGGACATTTCTCGCTGACTGGCGGCATGGCCGATCATCGCCTGCGCCTGAAACCAAGTGAGATCGCCGGTTTTGCGCCCTAGCCAAGGACCTCAAGAAGAACGCTGGCAAGAGCATTGTTTCTGCTGGCCCCCGCCAGCCTGCTGAAGTACATGCACTGGCCCTGGCCATCAATCAGGTTCTCGGCAATATCGGCACTACGGTAACGCTGGTGCAACCCCTGACAGCTCCCCAGACGGAAGCATTGAAGACCTTTGGCGCAGCCTTAAGCGGTGGCAAGATTTCCACCCTTGTGATTCTCGGTGGCAATCCGGCTTATACGATGCCCACCGACCTCAACTTTGCCGATGGGGCAAAGAAGGTAAAGACTGTAATTCACCTTGGTCCTGAACATGACGAAACTGCAGCGCTGGCACAGTGGTGCCTGCCTCAGTCGCACTTCCTCGAATCCTGGGGCGATGCAAGATCAATCGATGGTACGGCCTCAATCCAGCAGCCTGTGATTGCCCCGCTTTACGGCAGCAAGTCAGCTTCTGAAGTCCTGGCCGAACTGGTTGGAATGGAAACTCCACGGGGCTATGAACTGGTGAAGGGTTTCTGGTCGCAGGCTTTTGCCGGCGACAAAGAAAAATCCTGGAAGAAAGCACTGCATGACGGTGTCATCGAAGGCACTGCTTATCCGGCGCTGAAGCTGAGCGTGGACGTAAAGAAGATCTCAGCCATGCCGGTGGCTTCGCCCACCAGCAGCACCGAAATTGTGTTTCTTGCCGCCAATGGCGTACATGACGGTCGCTTTGCCAATAACGCCTGGCTGGTGGAATTGCCCGACCCGATGACCAAAGTGGTTTGGGACAACTGTGTGACGATGTCCCGGAAAACGGCCGAAAGTTTAAAAGCCAGCATGGGCTTTATCGCCGAAGAAGGCGACATGGTGAGCTTGACTGTGGGTGGGGCGACGATTGACGCCGCAGTGCTTGTAGTTCCTGGCCAGGCTGATGGCGTGCTTGGAATTACCCTTGGATACGGACGCGAAAAAGTAGGCCGTGTTGGAAAGGGAGCTGGCTTTAATGCTTATAAGCTCCGCAGC
>JAPKYY010000983.1:0-8646 GCA_026394095.1 Acidobacteriota bacterium
CGCTTGAGTCTGGGCGCAAACCGTACGAATTTCCTCGTCCTGGGTCACACGATCGGCGCACAAACCCGTCTCTCCAACATCCAGCGACGGGTATTGCTCAGCTATCTCGCACCTCAGTTTCGCGATAGCGACCACTTCAGCCTCACAGCTACAACGATTTATGACGACGCACGCAATGTCCGGACATTTAATTCCAAGCGCCTCGAGG
This sequence comes from Acidobacteriota bacterium, assembly GCA_026394095.1. Taxonomy (GTDB): domain Bacteria; phylum Acidobacteriota; class Terriglobia; order Bryobacterales; family Bryobacteraceae; genus Bryobacter. The sequence continues at coordinate 209 of JAPKYY010000983.1, forward strand.
GCAGCCTTCAGCTCGCACAAAGACTCAACCTCGCCAATTCCATGCAGTATCGCTTCACCTACCGTCGTGTCACTATCGACCAAAACACCATAAAGGTAGACCCGGCGCTCATTCCATTGCTGGCTCAACCCGTCCGCGTCGGCAGTTTCTCTTCCACCTTTATTCAAGACCGCCGCGACGATCCGGCGGACGCCAAACGCGGCCGCTACACCACTGTCGACTTTGGAGTTGCCAGCACAGCCTTCGCGTCTTCTGCAAATTTCCTTCGTCTGCTCACGCGTAACTCCAGCTATTACAAACTCGGCAGAGATCTTATCTTCGCTCGCAGTATCAACATAGGAATCCTGACTCCCTACAGAAGTGCGGGGCTAACGTCGCAAACCGACGTTCCTCTGCCTGAACGATTCTTCGGTGGTGGTGCGTATTCCCACAGAGGCTTTCCTGAGAATCAGGCTGGCCCTCGAGACTTGAAAACCGGATTCCCCATTGGAGGCAAGGCACTTCTTGTAAACAACCTTGAATTGCGTTTCCCGCTCATTGGGGACAATCTTGGTGGAGTCTTCTTCCACGATGCTGGAAACGTCTACAGCGATCTCAAGCGAATCAACCTCAAATGGAAACAGGACGGCTTGACCGATTTCGACTATATGGTTCATTCCTTCGGCTTCGGTGTTCGATATCGTACTCCGATTGGCCCGGTCCGAATCGATCTTGCTTTAACGCCAAACTCACCACGATTTAATGGATTCGAGGGTAGCCGTGAAGACCTGCTCTTTGGAAGAGGCCGCGCTGCCCAGCTGCGAGTGAATCAATTTCAGTTCCACATCTCATTGGGGCAGGCCTTCTAATGATTCAGATCTTTTTACTTCTGTTGCTGACCGGCGGTGAAGTTCTGGATCGCCTGGCCCTCAGCGTTGGCGAAGAAATCATCACTGAACAGCAGTTGCTGCTCTATCTGCGCACTGCAGCCCTCTTAAATGGCGAGGCCCCCAAAGAAAGCCCTGCCGACAAACGAAGAGCAGCCCAGAAATTGATTGAATTGACGCTCATCCGCATCGAGATGCAAACCAATCGCTATCCGCTGCCTGAAGTCGCACAGGTCAAAGCGGCTCTTGAGGCAATCAAGAAACAGCGCTTTGGTGGCGACGATGCCTCCTACAGAAAAGCTCTGGTTCAGGGCAAGGTAGCTGAGGCAGAACTACTCGATTCATTGAAGTGGCAATTGGCCATTCTTAGCTTCATCGACTTCCGCTTCCGGCCAGGTGTGCAAATCCCGGAAGAAGAAATCCGCGATTACTTCCAGTACGATTACCCAAAAGAGTTCGCCGGGCGCACTAAAGCGCTTTACAATCAGGCACGTCCCGAGATCCTGGAACTGCTCACCCAGCAACGAATTGATAACCTGTTGGATCGATGGCTCAACCAAACTGAAGCCGCAACCAGAGTGCGCTGGGTGGAGTCAGTCTTTGCAGGAGGATCGCGTTGAGGCGTCGAGCTAAATTCTCCCTTTGGGCCCTCGGTCTGACGCTGCTGCTGGCCGCAGCACTTGGTTGGTTCCTGCGCTCTGGATACATCGAGCGTTACATCGTGGAGCGCGCAATTCTGGAGGCAGAAAAGAGCACTGGGGCAAAGCTCAGTATCGGCAAAATCAAGATAGATGCCTGGGGGGGGCGCGCTCTGATCGAGGATCTTGTATTGCGCGGCAAGGAAGCGATAGGAGAACAACCGCTCTTTTCTGCCAAGCAGTGCCAAATCCAGGTTGGCCTGGCCAGCCTCAGCGCTTCTAGAATAGATCTCCGCAGTCTCCTCATCAAAGAACCCATCTTCCATCTGGTGACATACGCCGACGGAACAACTAACATTCCGGGCCCGAGAACAGGCAGAAGCAATCGTGGAGCACTCGAGACGATTGTCAACCTGAGGCTCGGCAAGCTCGAAATAGAACGCGGGGAATTCCTCTGGAACGATGTCAGAACCCCATTTGAAATACGCGGTCAGGATGTAGCGGTAAAGATGGATTACGTGTCTGCTTCGAGAAGCTATCGCGGAAAGCTGGACGCGGGCTCTGCACGCTATCAGATGGCATCGCTTCCCGTTATAACTGCTACTGCAACAGTCGATTTTGGCATTGAACAAGAGAAAATCCGAATTGACGCCTTCAGGATTCGTACTCCTGTAGGTACTGAAATTTCCGGCCGCGGCAATCTGGCCCACGTTGACAATCGTGAGGATCCCTTCCGGCTCGACATGGACATAGATGCAGCAGTTGCCGTGGGCGAAGCGCTACCTTTTCTCAAGTTGCCGATCGAGCCTACCGGCCACATGAACTATACCGGCAAGTTGCTTTTTGAAGCAGGCCGAGGTTTCGAGCTGCACGGCGACGCGAGAGCTAGAGACCTTTACTATAGGGACGCCACAACTCGTATGGGGCCAGTGACGGCTAAAGCGAAACTCGACGTCCTTCCTGCCAGACTCACCCTCAGCTCTTTGCGTGCTGAAGGTTTTGGTGGTAGCGTCGACGGTAACTTCTTGTGGGATCAGCAGGAGGGATGGAGCCTTGACGGAGACTTGTCGAAGCTTGACATGGCCACCATCCTGAAACAACTGAATGCCAAAGAAGTCCCCTGGAGTGGAGTCATTCATGGCCCCATTGAAGCAAGGGGGGGCAAGAAACCTCTTGTCTTGAGCGCAGATCTTGAAATCACTTCTACGTCTGGACCAAGTCCACTTGAAGGCCTGCTCGCTATGACCTACGAAGAGGCCGGGAATCGACTGCTAGTGCGAAACAGCTTTCTCGCTCTGCCTCACTCGAGAATCAATTTTGCAGGTGACCTCGGCGTTGGCATTGCACTCGAATTACGCTCAACGCAATTTCGCGAATTGCTTCCGGTACTCGAACTGGCTGGCCTGAAGGAAGAGCAGCTGGCGATTGGGCTGCTTCAGGGCAGCGGGTCTGTGAATGGCCAATTGACTGGATCAATCAAAAAGCCTCATTTCAGGGGAAGCCTTTCAGCAGAGCAATTGCTTGTCAATGGCAGCCAAATAGACAAAGCAAAAGCCAGGGTGGATTACGGCGACGAACTGCTAACGGTAGACCAGTTGGATATCGAAAGCATGACCACCTCAGTGAAGGGCAATCTTCGTGGAACCATTGGCCGGCTCAGCCTCAGGCACTCTTGCTCTTCGTGGCACTTGGGCAGAACCTGTCGCAGACGGCAACATGCGTTCCGCAGAAATCACTGTTAGAGACTTTCGGTTTCAGCAGGTCTCAGCAGCGTTCACAGCCTCTCGCCGTGAGTTGAAAGTCGGCGAATGGGAAGCCCGTCTAGGCCGTCAGCCCATGCGGGGCATTTTGAATTTGAAAGCGGGCGGAAACGACTGGAAGATTGGCTCAGGCAATGCTGCACTGAAGGTAGACGCCCTTCCCCTGATGTCCATCCCCCAATACAGGCAGCAGGCCATCGCCGTAAATGCTCAGTTGACGACAGACTCGCAAATGGACTTCACTTGGTCACCAGAAGGTGTATCCCCTTCAAGACTCGATGGCAAACTCTCCCTGGCCAACATTACCCGTTTCGGGAGGCCCGTGGGACAACTCGAATTCACTTCGCGCACAACGGGTCAGCGTGCTTCACTAACAGCGCTCGGTAGCATTGGAAAGTTACCAGTCAAGGGTGACGCCACAATTCAATTTGGCACTCGACTCAACACCGAACTTCGACTCCAGTTGCCCAAGCTCGACTTCCCGACAATTCTTTGAATTCAAACAAGGCCTGATCTCGACGCGCGATGTGCGCCTGGTAGCCAAGGACACAAATCTCACTGCATCACTTCTCTACAGGTCGGGCACCAAAGGGCTCACTGGACAGGTGAAAGGGACAATCAATCTCGCGGTTCTATCAACACTCAAGCCGGATCTCCTGACCAAAGGCGCAGCCACCCTTGACACCAACATCCAGGGAACTACAGACGATCCTCAATTGAATGGCAGGCTCTCCTTTCAAAATGCCTCTTTCTACCTGCGTGATGTGATAACAGGACTCGACAAAGTCAACGGTACAGTCCTCTTCGACAAGAGCAGGGCGACGATCGAAGAACTGAAGGCTCAAACCGGGGGTGGGGAGCTTCAATTGACTGGCTTCGTTGGCTTTGGCAAGACCATAAGCTATCGTCTTCAAGCACAGGCTACCCAGGTGCGACTACGCTACCCGGAAGGAGTCTCAACTAGCGCCAACGGAACCCTGGCGCTCACCGGCACCACAGCCCAAAGTATCCTGACTGGAAATGTTTCTATTTTGCGAAGCAGCATCGGTCAAATAGATACGGCTCAACTTCTGTCCGGGTCCAGCAGCATCGGCGAGAACACTACCCCCATTCAGAACGAATTCCTACGCAACATGCAGTTTGATGTTCGTGTCGAAGCAGCTCAAAACGTCGAGTTCTCCACGGCTTTCACCAAAGGCGTAAAGGGCGAGATCAACTTGCGACTCCGCGGAACACCACAGCGGCCCGTCCTGCTTGGAAGAATTGCGGCTACCCAGTGAGAGATCGATTTCTTCGGGTCGCGCTATCAAATCAGCCGGGCAGAAGTGAACTTCAACAACCCTCTTCGTATTGAGCCGATCATTGGTATGGATCTTGAAACACGAGTACGCGGGGTGGTGATCTCGATGAACTTCTCGGGGCCGGCGAGCAAGCTGAATATGTCCTATCGAAGTGACCCTCCGCTGCAGTCCAGCGAAATTCTTGCGTTACTTACGGTAGGCCGTAATCCGGGCGCATCCAGCTCAATCGCGCAAACCCCGGTCGGCCAGAATCAAGGCCTCTTTGGAAACGATTCCAGTGTGATCCTCGGCGCAGCCGTAACCGCAGGCATCAATGGACGACTCCAGCGCTTTTTCGGAATCTCACGCGTGAGAATTGACCCGCAGTTGACTGGCATCGACAACGTGCCACAAGCGCGCCTGACCCTGGAGCAGCAGGTTAGTCGGGACGTAACCCTGACCTACATCACCAACCTGAATCGCACTCAGCAACAAATCGTGCGCATCGATTGGGACATCTCAAGAGCCTGGAGCGTAGTGGCGGTACGCGACGAAAATGGAATCTTCGGCCTTGATCTTTTCTTCCGCAAACGGCTGAAATAGAACTGATCGCCCACTAGAGCCGCACAGGATCTGCGACGGTATAGGTGCTATCTGTTGCCGTCCCGGTGTTCAATGTTCCGGCAGGCTCAAAGAGCAGGACACTCACCTCCCGGGCAGCGACAGGTATGTGCTCAGTCCCTTTAGGAACATTGAGAAACTCGTTTTTCCTAAGCAGAATGGACTGGATTTCACCTTGAGCGTCTTTGTATTCCATCGTGAACTCACCCTCAACTACCAGAAAGAGTTCGTCTTCGTTCGTGTGATGGTGCCAGACGAATTCTCCCTGAAATTTGACCAGCTTCAGATGCTGACCATTCAGTTCTGCGACGATCTTCGGTGACCAGTGTTCACTGAACTGACTCAGTTTTTCGGCAATATTGATTTTCGTCATGGCTGGTATCGGCTTAATCTTAGTACTAGCATGAGACTTCGCTCTACCAATGACCGGTTAAAGATTGAGCACGCAATCGTCGACGGTGTCAGGCGTATGCTCGGACGGCTGCTTGAGGACAATCCCGAGATCCGCAGCATCGTCCCTGGACGAATTGCACAGGTTCGTGATGCGAAAGGCAAGGTGAGCGTCCGCATTACCGTCCCCACCATGAATGGATTCAAGGCCATCGCCTTGAGCGACGGAGCACGTCAGGAACTCTTTATTTCGACTTCCCTTTCGAAGGAGCAACTCGAGTCCGCTTTGCAGCGGGCCGCTGAGCGCGCGAACGAGTAGCACCAAGACTGGCTTCGACGAACGCAAGATATTTCTTAACAGGTGTTCGCCGGATCGATTCACCTATGACATCGAGTGCAAGATTTTCAACCTTTTTGAAGCGAATACAAGACTTGCCCATATCCAGCTTTTTGCCTGTCCTGGCCCACTCGGTCTGAAACCATTGCGCGTGCTCCTGATGTCCATAGATGCACATCATATAAACAGCCATATGATTTTTCTGGGAGGCAAGCGCGACATACGGAAGAGGTAAACTCGGGTCGCAATGATATCCAGCCGGATACACCCGATGCGGCACATAGTATCCAATGTGGCCGTAGCTCATCCCCTCTTCATAAGCAGGGTCGAGATTGGCAAGAATCACCTTTCGAACCGCCTCAAGCGCAATCCGGCGATCTTCCGGCAATGAGGCAAGATAGCCGGCCACTGTAGTTTCTTTGCTCTGCATCCCCTCAACTCGATTTCGCTTTTTTGGCAGCCTTCTTGGCTGCAGGCTGCCGCGAATTTAGCGTCTTCTCGTATTGAGCAAGATACTTCTTTGCTGGAGTACGCTTCACCGTCTGACCAATCACATCGAGGGCAAGATCTTCCACTTTTTTGAAGCGAATACAAGCCTTACCCTTATCCAGCTTCTTCCCGGTCTTCTCCCACGCTTCGATAAACCACTTTGCATGATCTTCGTCTATGTAGAGGCCCATGATGTAGAGTGCGAGATGATTCTTCTGCGAAGCGAGATTGATGTACGGAACAGGCTGCTTCGGGTCACAGTGGTAACCGGCCGGATAAATGCGATGCGGCACATAATAGCCGATCATGCCGTAGGTCATTCCTTCTTCGAAGTCTTTGTCGAGATTGGCAAGAATTACTTTGCGAACAGCCTCAATCGAGGTCCTGCGATCTTCGGGAAGTGAGGCCAAATAGTCGGCGACATTGGTTGCTTTACTTTGCATGACGAACTGAAATTATCACAAAAAAAGGCCGCGCTCCAGGGCGCGGCCTTTTCTGCGAATCGTGAATTCGGAGCCTATGCTTCGAAGTAACCCTTGGCTAGTTCAGGCCGTGCTTCAAGCGCTTTGCGCCAGTAGATGCGCGCTTCATCTTGTTGACCTTGTGTCTTCAGTGCGTGCCCCAGATTGAGCAGAGCTTCTGCAAATCCGGGACGCTCGGCAAGCGCTTCTTTGTAGAGGCGAATCGCATCGTCTACCTGGCCACCCTTTTGTAGCAGCAAACCAGTATTGTAGAAGAGCTCCGGCGATCGTTCGCCGAGATCAATCAGCTTGGCTTGAAGTTCAAGCGCCTGCTGCTGGTCACCCTTCTCAACTGCAAGGGCAGCGAGACCACGCAATGCGTCCATCGAATTCGGTTCTACCTGAAGGACGTTCGAGAATGCGAGCGAAGCCGCATCGCGATCTCCCACACGCCAGTAGGCGAGGCCAAGATTCAGTTGAGCTTCCGGCCAATTCGGCCGCTTCTCGAGGCAGGTTTCGTAAGCACTGACTGCACCCTGAAGTTCACCGCGCTCAAGACGAAGGAATCCAAGCCGGAACCAGATTTCTTCAGACTCTGAATTATCCTTCAGCAGAGCTTCGAGGATGTGTTCAGCATCTTCACGTGATCCAGTCGATTCCAGGAGAACTGCGAGATTGTATCGAACTTCCGTAAGTGTGGGGTTCTTCTTGAGCACCAGCTCATAAGCTTCCCGGGCGCCCTTGAGATCTCCGAGCTGCTGCCGGACAATACCGAGGTTTACTAGAGCCTGTTCGCTGTCAGGGCGGATGCGAGTTGCTTCCTGATACGCCTGGAGTGCCTGCTCCATACGCTGTAGCTTCTGGTAGGCAACGCCAAGGTTAAACCACCGCTCGAAGTGATCCGGAGTGTACTCAACCAATTTTTGACAGAAGCGGGAGGCGGCTTCATAGTCGGCAGTGGTGAAGGCACACGTAGCCAGCCCTTCAAGGGCGGGCTGCGAGAAGGGGCGTACTTCGAGAAGCTTCTCTGAATGCGTACGAATAACGTTAATGTCCTTCAGCGCAATCCCGATCGTAATCAGATTCACCAATGCTTCTTCACTCGAGGGATTTTTCTCCAGCATCTTGTTGTACAGAGCAAGAGAATCCTCAAGGCGGTTCAGCAGTTGCAGTGAGACAGCCTTACCGAAGATCGCAGTTTCATTATCTGCATCGGCCTTCAAAACCTGTTCAAAAAGGTCAAGGGCCTGCGAAGCTCGATCCGTGTGCAGATAGGCGACACCTAGCCCAAGGCGTGCCTGGTTGCTGGGGTTGGGTTGTTCCAGAGCCTTCTGGAAATTGTCCGAGGCTTCGGGCCACCGGCCCAGCTTCTCGCTGCATACAGCCAGATTGAAATGAGCAGAGGCATGCTTCGGATTGAGATCAAGCAACTTCTGGTAGCTACGCGCTGCCTCTTCAAACTGCTCCAGTTCAAAATGCAGGTGTCCTCGAGCCGAATACAGCTCTGGGTCCTGCTGCCCTGAATCCAGAGCATCGTGGATTTCTTTCAGCGCTTCTTTGCGCTTGCCTTCAAGATGAAGAGCAACGGCGCGGGCA
>JAPKYY010000983.1:8703-11722 GCA_026394095.1 Acidobacteriota bacterium
CACTCTGACGCCCGGCGGAGGGGGCTCCGCTAGCTTTTGAAACCGAAGTTTCCTTTCGCCGAAATGTCATGGCGCAGACCTCACATTAGAATTCGAAACGTTATAAGGTACCAGGTAGGCACAAAGCCGACCCAACATATCGTACTGGTGGGAGACTTCGATCCATCGAAGCCGTGCATCTTCGCCCGATTCGCTGAAGAAGCCTACACCTCCACGAGGCAAGCGGTCATCTGAAAAAACATCGACAACCTGACCCTGTATCGTGGTCACAAAATCACTTCCGCGTACATCCACCCTCACCCGGTAAATCGTATCGAGACGAGCCTGCATAGGCAGGGGGATAGACTTCCGAGATCCAATCCGCCCGTCAATAACCGCATAGCGAACCAGTTCCACAGTGGGAAGAGGACCGCCCCGCGTTACTTCAAGACGTGCCGCGTAGTAGTTCTTTACATCGGCGGCTCGGAAGACCCACGATAGGGCCTTTCGCTCAATTGCTCCTAAGAATTCGAAGCGATAGTCCTCCAGACCTAAGGAGGGTGTGTAAAGGGCTAGTTTACGGGGACGGATAAAGCCTGCTGGATCATAACTCCAGCCCTTGGCCCATTCCCCCACACCAGACCATTCCCCCAGACCCTGGCGGAAATCGTCTGCTAGCTCCACTGCTGCCCGTCGCTGAATATTCTGCTTGAGCTCTTCGAGTGAATCACCTTTAAAAGACGTATTCATTAGCCCGCTTACGTTGGGAACCATCGAAGCGATGCGACCCTTTACACCTACCTGTGCGGATGGTGAATCGGCGAACCAGATAAGGCCAATCACTAATGGCACTGCCAAGGCGATCCAACGCAAGTCGTTCGGTGCATCATGCCAGCGCTTTTGCACAGCTTCCCAAATGAGCCGATAGCTACTGTTGGAAAATGGACTCAGGGCGGCGAATGGAGAATTTGCAACGCGCGCGGGTAATATGCGCAAATTAACTTGCGGTTTCAGAACGGTGGCGTGCTTCGGAGCGATCCATTCGCGCATCCGGGTCTCAGGCGAACCAGGAATAGCATGGAGCTTGATGCCAAACTGGCGGGAAGCACGGAAAGTGTTCGTTACTACAGATAAGCTGGAGCGGCGTACGCTGGCGATTCGCCCTTTAGGTGCAAACGGCTCATTGAACGCAAAAAGACTTTCCGTTGCGGCCCAGTTACCTGAAACACTGCGCAGGAACGATTCAGGGTGAGCGAAGAGAGTCTCAAAGCTCTGGCATCGACCCTTTGGTCGCTGCAGGATAGCCTGAGCTGATCGACTTTGCGCAGGCTTAAGCGTTGAGGGCACCCTTTGCGGGAATTCGCCAGCCGACTCAATACGAACGGCGCGAGGACTCGAAGGACGTGGGCGGGAAAAGAGCCGCTGAATCGAACCGGCATAACAAACTACGGCTGGCGGAGGCAATTCTGAACCTCGCCCGCCCGACTGTAATTGTGGAGTCAGGTTTGGTAAATAAGCCAGTGGCTGAGCTACCGGCTGATGCTTTGGCCGGATCGCTCCCAGCACTTCACAGTCAAGAAGCAGCGGCGCCCCCACCGGAATTTTCTGCGAGGCACGAGCAAGAGTTTCAGTGCGAGAAAAGTCTGCTTCCGCCAATCCAACGGGCAAAGGGGCCAATGAGCTTTCTGTCGGCTTATGATCTGGTTCTTCGGGGGTCCAGTTTCTGCTGGATTCAATTGGCTTCGCGAGATCGGACATCCCCGTGATTTCGGGTAATGCCGGAGGCAACGGTAGGCTAAAGTCTTTCCACCCTTCTGGTCCAAATGCAGCAGGATAATCAACGGACTCAGGAACCAGCGCTGAAAAGCATCGCGATAGATCAAAGGGAAGTTGCGCCCCGGCTGCTTTTGTAAGATCGACGGAATCGAAACACAATTGTTGATGTGGCTTCAATCCCGAGGCTGGCAAGATCGCCTCTGGAAGAGTTTCGAGCACCGAAGGCGAGAAATTGGGTTCAGAGGGAGATTCTTGCCCAAAGAAAAGCTCGAGGCTCGCTTCCATGGAAATATCGAGCCCAGCAGAAGCAGGATTGGAAGACTGGCACGAATCCAGGGACGAAAGAGTAGATGGTAGCTGAGATGCCGACAAAGCGGCCATTGCCTGCTGAACACTTGCAGCCCCAGCAGGCGAAATCGAAGTGCTGTAGTCTTCGGGATCAGCCAACCCGGTCCGAGAAAGGGGAAGCTCCGAGACGGACTCAAATTCTGAGGCCTTGGCCGCTACAAGCAATTCCATGTCGGAATGCCAGGGACGCGCAGCAATTGTGCGTGGAGCAATTTGTTCAGATAAATACTCCGCACACTCGGGAGCCTTTTCTTTTTCTTTTGCCTTGCCCAGTGGTTGCTTACGGGAGGGCTTCCGCCTAGCCTGATCTTCGACCAGCCGGGCGACCGCAAGTTGTTCCTGCTCATGATGATAGGCCTGGCGATGCGCAACGGAACAAAACTCCTCTGCGGTGAATTTCTTCACCATTGGGAGTTTTTTGCCGCAGTAAATGCAATTCATCAGAGACACTACCGTCGCGGGTACTATCGGCAGGTCTAGTCAGATTCCTTATACCCCTTTTTCATTTTTGGAAAAGGAAACGCCGGGCGGTAGCCCGGCGTTCTTGGGGGATGAATGATTGGTCAGAATAGCTTAAATGGGTTCAGGAAAACGGAGCTTCGACTTTTGCAACGAGCGATCCAACATCTCGATTGCTGCCTTCTCAGCTATGGTACGTGAAATTGCTACTTCCGACAGGAGCATTTGGCGGCTACGCTCCAGCATCTTTTTCTCTCGGAAGCTTAATGGCTTGTCGCCCTGAATCAACAACAATGTCTTAAAGACTTCAGCGATCTCAAGCAGCGAGCCCTTGCTCATTTTCTCTGTGTTTTCTTTGAAACGATGCTTCCAGTCAGGATTCCAGCGAGGAGTGCCTGAAGCAAGGAAGTTCAAAACCTTTGCCGTTTCAGTGTTGCGGGTGACCTTGCGAAGACCC
>JAPKYY010000266.1 GCA_026394095.1 Acidobacteriota bacterium
CATCGGGCGCGCTTTGCCCGATGTGCGCGATGGCTTGAAGCCCGTGCACCGCCGCATTCTCTATTCGATGAACGAAATGGGCCTGAGCTGGAACCGGCCACCGCGCAAGTGCGCTCGTGTCTGCGGCGACGTGCTCGGCAAGTACCATCCCCACGGGGAAGGCGCTGTCTATGACGCGCTGGTGCGTATGGCTCAGCCCTTCTCGCTGCGCTACCCGCTGATCAATGGCCAGGGCAACTTTGGTTCTGTCGACGGCGACCCGCCAGCGGCCATGCGTTACACCGAAGCGCGCCTGTCCAAGATCGCCAGCATGATGATGGAAGACATCGACAAGGAAACGGTAGATTTCAAGCCGAACTTTGACGACTCTGAAGTTGAGCCCGAGTTTCTTCCAACCGTTATCCCGAATCTGTTGATCAATGGTTCCGGCGGCATCGCCGTCGGCATGGCCACCAACATCCCGCCTCACAACCTGACGGAAGTGATGAACGGCTTGATCGCCATGCTTGAGAACCCCAAGATCACAATGGCCGAGATGCTGAACATCATCACCGGGCCAGACTTCCCCACCGGTTGCCTGATTCTCGGCCGCGCTGGCATTTTTGATTGCTATTCGCGTGGACGCGGCTCGATCAAGATGCGCGCCAAGGCCTTTACCGAGAAGCTCGGCAAAGACCGCGAGAGCATCGTTATCACCGAGATTCCGTATCAGGTGAACAAGGCAAAGCTGATCACTGATATCGCTGCGCTGGTAAACGAAAAGAAGATTGACGGCATCTCCGACGTACGCGACGAGAGCGACCGCGACGGTATGCGTATCGTGCTCGAGCTCAAGCGCGGTGAGCATCACGAAGTGATCCTCAATCAGCTCTACAAGCTGACGCAGATGCAGACCAACTTTGGCGCGATCATGCTGGCCATCGTTAACGGCCAGCCGCGTGAGCTGCAACTGCTGGACATCCTGCGGCTCTTTATCGAGCACCGCAAAGAAGTGGTTCGCCGGCGCACCGACTTCCTGTTGCGCAAGGCCCGCGACCGCGAACATATTTTGGTTGGCTTCAAGAAGGCTCTCGATAATCTCGACCGCCTGATTGAGCTGATCCGTGCGGCCAAGAGCCCGCGTGAAGCCCGCGACACGATCATTGCCGAGTTTGAATTCTCCGAGCGCCAGGCTCAGGCCATCATCGAACTGCAACTCCAGCGCCTCACCGGCATGGAACAGCAGAAGATCCTCGATGAACTCGAAGAGATCCAGCGGCGCATTGCTGAGTACCTCGAGATCCTGGGTAAAGAAGCGGTTCTCAAAGCCGTAATCAACAAGGAATTCCGCGAAGTGATTGAAGAGTTCGGCGATGAGCGCCGGACAGAGATCGTCGAAGATTCCGGCGATATCGATATCGAAGACCTGGTGCAGGTAGAGGACATGGCCGTTACCGTTTCTCGCGGTGGCTACCTCAAGCGCACGAGCGTCGACACCTATCGCAGGCAGACCCGCGGCGGCAAGGGCCGCATCGGCATGGGCACCAGGGCTGAGGATGTGGTGGAACACCTGATCATCGCCTCGACCCATGACTACCTGCTGATCTTTACCTCAAAGGGCCGTGTCTACTGGCTCAAGGTGTACAACATCCCCGACGCCGGTACGATCTCGAAGGGCAAGAACATCAACGGGCTGATCAACCTGCAGCCGGATGAAGAAGTGAAGGCCTTCCTGCCCGTGCGTTATTTCACCGCCGACAAGTTCATCGTGATGGTGACCAAGCACGGCGTGATCAAGCGTACGGAGCTGACCGACTTCGACAACCCGATGGCACGTGGCATCATTGCCTGCACGCTCGACGACAACGACGAGCTGATTTCAGCCAAGATTTCCAACGGCAAGAATCAGATCTTCCTGGCTTCACACGAAGGCATGGCGGTTCGCTTCGATGAAGAAGAAGTTCGCTCGATGGGCCGTCAGGCTCGTGGTGTGATCGCGATGAAGCTGGAGAAGGACGATTACCTGATCTCAGCTGAAGTTGTCGATGAAAGCGCACTCATGCTGGCGATTTCAGAGAACGGTATGGGTAAGCGCACGAAGCTGACCGACTATCGCCACTCGGGCCGAGCCGTCAAGGGCGTGATCAACATGAAGGTCACCAAGAAGACGGGCAAGGTTGTGGCGACTATGCCGGTAACCGAGGATTCCGACGTGATGATTATCACCAAGGACGGCCAGATTATCCGTATCGATTCAGCGGACATCCGCCAGTCTGGACGCAGCGCTCAGGGCGTCAAGCTGGTGAACATTGCCGAAGGCGACAAGGTGGCCAGCGCCGGTGTGATTCCGGAATCGGATGAAGTACCGGCCGATACAGCAGAAGCAACACCACCGAAAGAGTAGTTCATGCGATTCACAATCCTGATGATCGGGGCATTCGCGCTTTATGCGCAGATGCCCCCGGTAATTGACTCGAAGAATATTTATTCTGAAACGACGCCCGGCAAGTTTAAGCCGGGCGTTCAGCGTTATCCCTCGCGGATCTATATCCCGCATACGCGAGACAACACAGTGTGGGTTTATGACCCGGCCACCAAGAAGATTGTTGAGAAGTTTAGCGTTGGCAAGGGCAAGAATGTCGAGCCGCAGCATGTGGTGCCTTCTTGGGACATGACCCGGATTTTCGCAACCAACGATCTGAATAATACGCTGGCCGAGATCGACCCTATGACCGGCAAGCTGATGACGATTCACAACGTAGCCGACCCTTACAACATGTATTACACGCCTGATGGCAAGTACATGGTGGTGATGGCGGAGCGCTTGCGTCGGATTGATTTGCGAGACCCGCAGACGCTGAAGCTGGTGAAGTCGATCAACGTGCCCTGTAAGGGTGTGAACCATGCGGATTACTCCGCAGACGGCAAGTACATGATTGCTTCTTGTGAGTTTTCAGCCGAGGTGCTGAAGATCGACATGGTGAATTTCAAGGTACTTGGCAGCATCTCGCTGACTACTGGCGCGATGCCACAGGATACGCGCGTCGGGCCTGACGGCAAGACCTTTTATGTGGCCGATATGATGAGCCACGGGATGCATGTTATTGATGGCGACAGCTTCAAGAAGACCGAGTTCATTCCGACGGGCAAGGGTTGCCACGGGCTTTATCCGAGTCGCGACACCAAACAGCTCTACATCACCAATCGCGGCGAAGGCACGATTTCAGTCATGGACTTTGCCACGCGCAAGCTGGTGGGGCTATGGAAGATCCCGGGTGGGGGTTCGCCCGATATGGGTGGAGTCTCGGCAGACGGCAAAATGTTCTGGGTGTCTGGCCGATATCACCACGAGATCTATGGCTTTGATACGACGACAGGACAATTGACCGAGCGGGTAAAGGTAGGCCGCGGGCCGCATGGTCTCTGCATCTTTCCGCAGCCGGGCCGCTATTCTCTGGGGCATACGGGCAATTACCGCTAGCTATTCACGATTGCCGTCAGGCGGAATAGATATTCCCGAATGTCTTTCGGCCAATCCTCGATCTGGCTAGAGAAAAGTTCCTGGTTGTGGGCGTAGAGCGCCCGCGACGCCTCCTCATAGCGGGGAAGATTACCAGCAAGTGCGGTCATGACTCTACCGGCTGCTGCTGCCCTGCGCCGGGTTGCAGATTCGCCGCCATCACGTTGCCGTGCTTCATCCACCAATCGGCGTAGTGCGGCCGAGGCACCATTCGGCTGAGCTTCGAGCCACTCCCAATGGCGAGGCAATAGCGAAATCTCTCTCGAAGAGACTCCCAGCTTGGGGCGACCTGGCCCTCTGGGAGGTATTGCTCTCGCGATTACTTCTTCAATGCTGCCCCGGAAATCAAAGTCGACCTGACGGCCTGAGTCATCTTCGAAGATCAGAACATTGACGTCCCCGGAAGATTTGATGGCTCTCAGCACACTCTCGAGTGGGCCCGCCGCGATACAGCTGCTACCGGCAAATGCGGTGTGGTCGTTATTGTGTTCCATGAGTGAATATTACCCGGATAATATTCATGAGTCAATATTATCCGGGTAATATTATCTAATCCCAGTCGTCCCGGTCTCGCATGGCCTTGTGGATTACTTTGACTCGCTTCTTTTCTTTGAGCGCGGCAATCTGATCCACCTGACGTTCGGCGTGCGCTGCTTCCTTCTTCAGTTTGTGGAAGGCGGCAATGCGGGCCGGATCGATGGTTCCAACAACAGCACAGCCCTTTTCATTCTCGTGTTTGCAGTTGCGAAAGCGACAGCGTTTTGCGGCAAGCTCTACGTCGTCAAAGACTTCAGGGACGCTTTCTACTCCACTGACGAGCTGGAGTTCGCGGATGCCGGGAAGGTCCATCAGAAGCCAACACTTGCCCACACCGGAAGAACCCGCCAGCGCAGCTGTTTCGCCGACACTGACATAGTCTTCAAGTTCCTTTACGCCCCATCCTGACTGGGCGCTCATAACAACAACAGGACAACCACCGGCGAGCTCTTTGGCCTGCCGCAGCAGATCCGAGGGGTCTTCAAGTAGATCCGCTTTGTTGAGAATCAAAACGGGACGAACTCCGCCTTCCTGGGCCAGCATCAGGTAACGCTCGATGCGGCGGGGGTTGAAGTCGTGATCGAGGCCCGCAACTACAAAGAGGACATCGAGGTTAGCGGCCAGGACTTGCTCTGCCATCGCCTTGCCGGGTTGCTTTCGAACGATAACCGTCTGGCGCTCGAGGACAGCTTCGATCGAGCCTCCAGGACGAAGTGCCACCCAATCACCGGTTGTGGGCCAGAGCCCAACGGTTTGGCGCATGCGGCCACTGGGAGAGGCTTCAATTTCGCCGTCTTCTGTCCAGACAACATAACGTTCCCGATGAGTGAGGGCCACACGGCCAGCTATACAGTCGGGAAAAGAAAGCAGCTGTTGCGCAAAGGAGTCGCGCCAGCCAATAGAAATGAGATTCATTTGAGTTTGCCTATTCGCGTGATGATCCTCACGCGTGGGGTCCACGGGCGTCGGGGTGCCAGGCTAGCGGTTGTGTATAGGCAATATCAGGCAGAGGCGAAACTTATCCAAAAATTACCACAAGTCTGGCTCATATAATAGGGGCATGGCATCGCTGGTCGCCATCCAAGGCACAACCCCCAAGCTCGACCCTCTGCAACTGGCTTCAAAAGAAGAACGGTTGATCGCGCTACTTCGCGAAATGAAACGAGTTTTGATCGCTTATTCTGGTGGCACCGATTCCGCCTACCTGGCTTGGGCCGCAAAGCAGGCCCTTGGGGATGAGGCGATTGCGATTACGGCAGACTCACCATCGATCCCGGAATCACACAAGCGGGATGCGGTGGATTTCGCCAAAGGGCACGGGATCGTACACGAGATGATTCCGACCAACGAGTTTGAGAATCCAGCCTATGTTGCCAACAATCCGGATCGCTGCTTCCATTGCAAGGATGAATTGTTTCGGGTGATGGACCAGATTGCGGCTGATCGTGGATTCGAACACATCGTGTATGGCGTCAATACGGATGACCTGGGGGATTATCGCCCGGGTCAGAGCGCAGCAAAGATCCATCAGGTGAAAGCGCCGCTGGTAGACGCCGGCTTGTCGAAGGCGGAAATTCGGGAACTTTCGCTTCGGGCGAGTCTTGAAACATGGGACCGGCCGGCGGCCGCATGCCTCTCTTCGAGGATTCCCTATGGAACGCAGGTTACCCCGGAGCGGATCCGTGTAGTGGAAGAGGGTGAAGAGGCACTAAAAGTGCTGGGCTTCCGCCAATTCCGGGTACGGTACCACGATAATTTGGTTCGAATTGAGATTGCACCTGAGGAATTGGAAAAAGCACTGGATCTAAGGTTCGCCTCAAAGGTGACTTCGATCTTTAAGGGCCTTGGTTTTCATTACGTTACGCTCGACCTTGAGGGCTACCGGCAGGGGTCTTTGAACTCGGTGCTGAGCGATATGGCTAAGGTTGATTCAAGCCTTAGCTAGGGAATATCCCTAATTTTATTTGAACTTGAGTACCGTTACTGTCCATAGTGTGATGCCTAGGTGTCGCAAATTGGAGAGGAGAGCAAAAACAATGAACAAACTTAAGAACCTGGTGTGGAACCTTCGCATTATCAAAGACACCA
>JAPKYY010000963.1 GCA_026394095.1 Acidobacteriota bacterium
GCAGACGCTGAAGCTGAATTGCCGTGAGTACGATTACGTTGCGCGTATGGGTGGCGATGAGTTTGTGCTGGTGTTGCCGGGGCTGAAACGGGAGGACCTGGTGGCGCGGACGGGGCGCATTGGGTCTATGATTACCGATGCCGCCCGTCAGGTGATTGGTGAAGACATCATCGGTATCAGCATTGGGGCTGTGCACGCGCCAGAGGACGGGCGCGATGCGGAGACATTGCTGGCTGAGGCGGACCGCCGGATGTATCAGATGAAGGAAGAGCGCAAGGAAGCAGCCAAGGCAAAGCAGTTGCTGAATCTGGGGCGGAAGGACTTTAGCTGGCGGACGGCGTCTGAGGCGATTGCGCGGCGATAACGACAAGGTGGCCGCTGGGAGCCGTAAAGCCGATTTCGCGCATGCCGTAGAAGGTGGTGCGGTCTGGGACTTTCACCGGGTAATTTTTGAGGCTGGTGACGGAAGCTTCGAAATCTTCGACTTGCAAGAAGAGAGATGCCGAGGTGCCGCGAGTTTCTGCACCGATAGCAGGCATGTCGGCAGCGATGGAATCCCAGGTTTGTAGCATCAGTTCGATGTTCTCTTTTTGGAGAATTACAAAACCCAAGACTTCGTTGTGCGGAACGGAGACGGTAAGGCTGAAGCCGAGAGCGTCCACCCAGAAGGGCAAGGATGGTTCGATCGCGTCAACCCAAAGGATTGTGGTGAGCGTCATTGACAAATTCTAGCTGTGATCGCTTTGTTTTGAATTGTACGTTTCGGACATGAAGGTGGGGGAATGGCCGGTTAGGGCGCGGTGGTCGCGGATGAAGTGGGCCTGATCGAAGTAGCCGGCATTGAGGGCGACGCTGGTCCAGGTGGAGTTTGGATCGATTGATTTGAGATGGAGGGCGCGGCGGAAGCGTAGAATGCGTGCCAAGTGCTTGGGGCTGAGGCCGGTGAGGCTTAGGGTGAGGCGGCGGAAGTGGCGGATGGAGAGATTCGTTTGACAGGCGAGCCAATCGAGATTTGCGTTGCCATGGTGCTGCCGCAGGTGAGTGATGGCGCGCTGGATTGGGGTAAGTGGGGCAGGGGGAATTTTGTGGATTGAGAATGAAGGGATTTCGAGGGATTGTCCTGCGATTTCGGCGGCATTGACTGGAAGGATGGTGGGGAGGATGCCGGGGTGGAAGCGGATGCCCTTGATGTGGAAGCCAGTGGGGGAACTGAAGACTTGCGTGGTTGGCATTGCTCCGATAAGGCGTGTCTGGCCGGTGTGATCAAGGAGGATGTCCATGCAGCCGTCGGGGTGGATGGGGAAGTTGTCGACGGGCTGATTTGAGGTTGAAGTCCAGAGGGCTTCGATGTAGGGCGCGAGGTGGGCTGGCGGAGGAGTTTCCCAGTATCCCGAGCTCATGACTTCTTGCCAGGCGTGTCTTCCTGCTCGGTTTTTTCGACGAGTTTTTCTACAGGTACGGAGAAGACGGCTGGTTTGCCGAGGCGGTCGGACTGGAAGTAGACTCGCTGGGAGTTTGGGGAAAAGATGGGGGCGACGGTTGAGGGGTCTGAAGATTTATGCTCGCAAAGGGCGAGTTCGCGGCGGGTGATGCGGAGCATGATGAGAACGAAGGGCTGGGCCTTGGAGCCGGAGGCACCAACGAAGACGCTGGAATCGGCGTTGCGATTGAAGTGGACGTACTGGCTGGTTTTGCCGACGAGGCTCTCTTTGTCTGTGTCGAGAGAATATTCAAAGATTGAGTTGGAGATTCCGACCCCAAGGTTGAGTTTGAGGTAGAGGATGCTGCGGCCGTCGGGATTCCAGACGGCGGGGCCGAGGGTGCCTTCGATGGGGAGGCGCCGGGATTTTGCGCCTGGGGTGGTTGGAGCGAGGTGGATCGATTTGTCCGGGGCGCGGAAGAAGATCTGGCCGGACTTGGAGATGGCGGCTTGCTCACAGCCGGACGGGATTTCTGTGATTACCCGGGTGGAGGACTTTAGGGCTGCGCTGGTTGCGGCGAGCATCAGCTTGTTGTTG
>JAPKYY010000039.1 GCA_026394095.1 Acidobacteriota bacterium
AGCCATGCGAGGGCAGCCGATTGCTGCTGCATAAGATGCCGCCTGTGCAAGGCCAGCCAGATCTTTCTCGAAGGTTGCCTCGTCTTTGCGGATCTCCGTCGGCAACCCGATCGCTCCGGGCTTGACTCCATTTGCCGCCAGCGTCTGCTTGATCGTTGCTACTGAATCTTTCATGGCGGCGACTATCGGAATCTCCACGCCAGGAAAGCCGGCTTCATGGGCAACTTTGGCCAACTCGGGCCAGGTGGCGCGGCCACCAGTGATGACAGGATTCAGTGTGAGCAGCATGTCTGAAATGAGTATAAACGCGAAACCGCCCGCTCAATTGGAGGAGAGCGGGCGATTTCCGAGAGCGCTTATCTTCTCGTTTCAACTTTCGGTCAACTATAAGAGCTTGAGCGAAAAAATGTGTTACAAATTTTTTGCCTAGGCCTGGAAGCTGGATCCGCAGCCGCAGGTGGACTTCACGTTCGGGTTGTTGAACTTGAAGCCGGAACCTTCGAGGGATTCGACGTAATCCACTTCGACGCCATCCAGATAGAGCATGCTTGCCTGATCCACAAATACTTTCAAGCCACTGAAATCATAGGTCTTATCGAGCATGCCGGGGGTGTTTTCGAATGCCATGGAATAGGTGAATCCTGAGCATCCGCCACCAACGACGGAAATACGCAGGCCAGAGGGCTTGGGCTCCTGCGACGTCAAAATCTCTGAAACCTTCTCGGTTGCGCGTTCTGTTAGCTGAATCATAGGTCTTCTCCTTCTACTATATTCAATTGGATCATTTTGGTCCAGTAAAAGTTGCAAAGTTTGACATTGTCCTTTGCTATCGTCGAAGAGGTTAGTTGAGATTGTCGAAACGCGCAGGCTTGAGGCTGCGTCCATTGGGGCATGAGCGGGATTAGTGCAGTATTTCCAGTTCCGGCCGTTGCGGCAAAACAACGCACCATTAGAGCCGTGGATCGTTCCCAGAGTGAAGAAGCGCTACTTGTCGCGCGTGTTCAAAAACGCGACGAACTCGCTTTTCGCGAATTGGTAGAGCGCTTTCAGAACAAAGTGTTCTCGATCATCTACGGGATCTTGCGCAATCGCAACGACGCCGAGGATATTTCCCAGCAGGTCTTTACCAAGGTCTATTCCTCGATCGGTAATTTCGATTCGCGGAGTTCCCTGTTGACCTGGATCTACAAGATCACCGTAAACGAATGCTACGACTATCTGCGCAAGAAGCGCGTTCGCAAGCTGGTTTACGAGAGCGATATCTCCGAAGACGACTCGAAGTTGATGGAGAACTCAGAGTTGACCCGCGACCAGAACGTCCCTGCTGACGTCCGTCTGGCTCAGCGCGATCTGCTGCTGAAGATGCTAGAGAAGATCAGCGACGAAGACCGCGCGCTCATTCTGCTTAAAGAAGTAGAAGGCCACTCGGTAGAAGAGTTGGCCCAGCGCACCGGGATGAACGAGAATACAGTTAAGGTGAAGTTGTTCCGTGCCCGTCAAAAACTGCTGAAAGCAGCACAAAGACTGCTGAAGCGACCAGGCGCATAATAGAAGTAGTTCTGTAGTAAATTTGCTTTTTGTTTCCCGCCGGGTGAGGCCGGCGAACCTAGGGCCAAAAAAGTAAGAAGCGTTCCGGATCGAACGCAAGTCTTGCGGAGAACTCCCAGTGAGAGAGGTCCCGACAAGACAAGCGTCCGGCTCGCAAAGGTATTTTGAGGGAAGAGGCACAATATGAAGCCACTAGAAGATGGCTTGGAAGGCATGATCGAATCAGGGCGATTGCCGGATGAAAACACTCCGGTTGGCGCTTTCCTGAAGTCGAACCCCGCCGCGCGCGAAGAAGTTGCAGCCATGATGGACCTGTCACGATTAATCCGGGAAAATTTCACGCTCAGTGCAGAAGAGCGGGAAGATCTTGAACCCGCGCCCGGATTCTACGCTCGCGTTCTGTCCCGCATCGAAGCGCAAGCTGCACCGCCCAGCATCTGGAATTTTTTCCTTGAGCCGCTCGGCATGAGGCTCGTTTACGCCTCGCTCGCACTTGCCACTCTGTTGTTTACCGCGACTTTCTTTGATGCGACCCCTGCGAACGAGCCGCAGGTGGCTGAAACCCAATCGATTCCTGCAACGGACAGCCCTGTTATCGGTGGTGCTTTCCTGGCCAGTGATTCTGGCGGGATGCCGGTAGTGGAATCTAAAAACCCCAACGAAGATCGAGGCGCTGCCTTGATGCAACTTACGACCTACGATCAGTAGCCAGATCTCAACCCATGAATGATCGTGCTTCCTGGTCTCATCCTAAAGTCCTAACCGCTCTGCTTGCCGTTTTTCTTGCCGGTTCAGCTGCGGGCGCCCTCGGTATGAAACTCTATACCCGTGGTGCCTTCAATGGAAACGCGCGAGCTATGCGCGGTATGGATCGCTCCGCCTTGCTCGAATACTTCAAGAAAGAGCTCGACCTATCCGATAAGCAACAACATCAGGTAGAAGACTTGCTCGATGATCACTTCAAATACCTGCAAAGCCTTGGCGCGCAGATGGAAGAAGTTCGTGTCTTCGGGCGGGAAAGCATTTCGAAAATGCTCAATCCAGAGCAGAAGAAAAAGTTTGATAAATTGATGGGCGACTGGCAACGTTCCCAGCGCTAAAGCATCTATGTAATTTGCTGCTAATTTTTGCGGAGGCCTCAAGTAACGGCTTCTGCCAACCGATTAACCATGTACGTGGATCATCTTAGGCCTGCCCCGTATGCACGCCGGCTACTTGCAACCACGAAAAAAATTGCTAAAGGCAGATTCAATGACCTCTACCGCTCTTCTTTCCCCCACATCCGGCGAACTTCTTGCCGCTGAAATTCGGGTTTCCCCAAGACACCTCGAAGATATCCTCGAAGCACTTGCTTCCGCTACATTCCCCATTAATCCAGAACTCGACCATACGGCCCCGGCTCTCACGCGAGTCCGATTCCCAATCTACGATTCACAACTCGCATCGCTTCGTGAGATTCTGGCCACTGCCGGCTTTACTCAGAGTCAGCTTGAAGTTCATAGTCTTGCCACCGAACTAAACTATTAGTTTGACCGAGTCTCCTGAACTCCGAATCGTCTCCGGCCCGCCAGCCAGTGGCAAATCTACCCAGCTTTTCGTCAGCCTACGTGATGCCCTGCTCAGACACGACTGGTCCGTGCGACTGCTTGTGCCTTCTGCCACTATGGCCGAACACTCACGCAACCAGCTGGCGCGCGAAGGCCATGTCCTGCGCAAAACTACCGTCTCTACGCTCACTCGCTTCGTCGACGAACTCAAACTGGCTCAAGAGGCTCCTTCAGCCGCTGTTCTTGAATCGATCATCAAGGCTGTGCTCGCCAAGCGTTGCCCCGTCGAATATCAGGAAGTTGCTGGCCAGGCTGGCTTTGTTCGACATCTGGCTTCTTCTTGCGATGCTCTTGCCCTGGCAGGAGTCTCGCCTCAACAACTGGAAGGACCGCTCGGTGATGTCTACGGACGCATCCTCAGATCTCTGGCCGACCAGAAGCTGGCTCTACGCGGACAAAGGCTACAGCAAGCCACCAGTCAACTCGAAAAGAAACATCTCACAGGCATCTCCAAAATCCTGCTCGACGGCTTCTTCAGTTTTTCAAAAACCGAAGAGGCCTTCCTTTCTGCTCTCAGCAAGTTGATTGCAGTCGAAGTCACCCGGCCCGAACCAAACTCAGCTCAGCCTGTTTACCGCCAACCTCGCATTACAACCCTTGCGGCAACAGATCGTACCCATGAGGCGCTGATCATCGCGGAGGGGATTCTCCACCTCACCTCACAGGGCGTCGACCTCCGGCGCATCGGGATTTTGCTTCGCACCCCTTCGGCCTACGCCCCTTTGATCGAGAGCACTCTGGCCCGTCTCGACATTCCTTCGCGTTCTTACCTCGGCACACCAATCACATCGCATCCTGTCGTCGTATTCCATCGTGCCTTCCTCAAAGCAGTCGATGCAAACTGGGACAACGTTGACTTGCTGAGCGCTCTTCGATGGCGCTTTACGGGTCTCGGTGGAACACCCGCCGGCGATCTGGTTGAGCAACGGGTTCGCACGGCTCTTCCGTCGACAAGCCTCGAACTTTTTCCTCAAATCGAAGCCTTTAAGGACTGGCCGGGTCAGCGCTTTGCCCCGGCCGAAGCCACGCGGCAACTGAAGCGCCTGACACAAGTTCTCGAAGTGCCTGCCAACCTTAATCCGGATCTTAAGACTGCCTGGCAATGGCACCAGCGTGCCTCTGCCATTCGCACCTTGCATGACGTCTTCGACTCGACGGCAGCCTCTCTTAGCGAAACGCCTCTCCTGCTGAGTGATTTCTGGCAAATCACCGAATCTAATCTCGCTGACTTGAGCCTGCACGAACGAGACACCCGTCGCAACGTCGTTCACGTCATGGACCTCTTCGAGAGCCGTCAATGGGATCTTGACTACATCTTCGCTCCGGGCATCTCCGACGGCGAATTCCCCCAGCGCTTTTCTCCCGATCCGCTGCTGCCCGAGAATCTCAAGAAGACCTTCGGGATGAAGACACTCGAAGACCGTCAGGCCGAAGAGCACTTCCTCTATGAAATGCTGCTCACCAGAGCAAGCAAGCAACTCACGCTCACCTACCCGCGCATCAACGCCAAAGGGGATCCCGTGCTGCCTTCGCCCTTGCTGGCATCCAAAGGCGCGTTAGCCAAGCCCATTGCGATAGAAACGCCTCTCTCTGGCTTCTCTGAATCCACCGGCCAACTTGAGCGCAACTATCGCCAACCGCGCCCCTGGTCGGCCAGCGAATTTGAAACTTATCTTGCCTGCCCGTGGAAGCATTTCGCCGCTCGAGGACTCAATCTCCAGGGCCTCCCGGAAACTCCGGCTGAACGCCTAAATGCGCTCCTCCTCGGCACCGTAGCGCACTCGGCGATCAAGATCTGGACGCAAGACCCCTCAAAGAACATCGAACAAATCGGAGAGCGTGAACTGGAGCGCGCCTGCCGGGATGCACGCGTCCCGTCCGGTTATCAATACGAACGAGAGCGCATCAACCTTCTGCGTAACCTCCGGCTTTACGCGCGCAACGCGCCTCCTATCCCCAGCGGCTGGACCGCACATCTCGAAGAATCCTTCTCGATCGAACTCGAAAACGGGCCTGCTGTGCGGGGTCAAATCGATCGCTATGATCAGAGCCCCAGTGGCGAGATTCATGCCTACGATTACAAGTATTCCAAGGCCGCAGGGCTTGATGAGAAGTACCCGATACAGGGTGCGCTTTATGCCATTGCCCTTGGCCCTCAGGTTTCGCGCTTCAGCTTCATCGCCCTCAGAGAGGAAGCCCGTGCTGCCGTCCTCGAATCGAATCTCTTAACGAATCAGGTAACGCTGGCTCGCCAGATGATCGGCGACATCGTTGCGGATGTTCGTTCCGGCAAGGTTCCGGTCAAACCAGTTAATCCGGAGAATTGCAAGTACTGCGATTACATGGATGCCTGTCGCATTCGCCTGCGAAGTGCTGAAGAAGAAGCTCCAGCAATAGCAATGGAGGCGGTGCAGGAATGAAGCTCACCCCACAGCAGGATACCGCAATCCATCGTATTGGCCAGGATGTCTGCGTCATCGCCGGCCCCGGCAGCGGCAAGACCCGCGTGCTTGCCGAACGCTTCGCCTGGCTGGTTAGCGACAAGAATATTTCCCCGCGCAATATTCTCGCGCTCACCTTTACCGAGAAGGCGGCCAACGAGATCAAGGAGCGGGTATCGAAGTCGGATCATCCTGACATCGAATTCGCCCCGATCTCTACTTTCCATGGCCTCTGCAAGCGCATTTTGAGTGAATTCTCAATCGCCGCTGGCCTCGATCCGGCAACCGAACTCTGGGACGAACGTATTGCCGACGCCGAGCTCCATCGCAGTGCCGAACAAGTTCTCAATCAAGCGGCCAGTGAAC